>CADBRP010000203.1 GCA_902797095.1 uncultured Eubacteriales bacterium
CATACGATATATACCTGCCGCAAGTTCCTGGGCGTCAGCGACGGCGCCTATCTCGCGACGGATATCCCGCTGTGCCCGAATACAGAGGAGGACCACTCCTTTGAATATATGCAGCATCTTCTGGGGAGGTTCGAACAGGACGCCTCGTCCTGGTACTCCAGGATGCTTGAAATCGCCGAGGGCTTTGAGCACACCCCGGTTCGGAGGATGTCCGCTCTGACGGAGAATCTTCTGCGGGCGGTGGATGACGGTTTTGTCCGCGAAAAGAGACGGGAAAACTATCTTACGCTGCAGGAGCTGCTGCCTTCGGACAATCCGTTTACGAGGAAGATGCCGGAGGTCCCGTTCGCGTATCCGTATTACCATCCGGACGGGGTGCTGCTGCGCAAAGCGCTGGCGGCGCAGAAGATCTACGTGCCGACAAACTGGTCGGTGCTTCTCAGAACCTGCCCCGAAGACAGCCTTGAATACAGATGGTCCTCTGATATACTGCCGCTTCCCGTTGACCAGCGGTACGGCGCTGACGAGATGCGGCGCATAGCAGAGGCGATACGTGAATATGATTCCTCCCGGCTTTAAGTATGAAAACATTTCTTCGCAGACTTTTTCTTGAAACTAAAGATGTTGAGCGTTCCAGCTATATCTGGAACGCTGTGTACGGCATTGTCTTCGCGCTGCAGTCGGCAGTCCTTCTGATGGTGATCAACCGGACGAACGGGCTGGAGGACTCCGGCGTTTTTTCCATTGCCTACGCGATCGCCACGCTGATTTCCTTTATCGGCGATTTCGGCGTCCGTAAATTTCAGGTCAGCGATATCAGGGAAGCGAACTCCTTCGCGGATTATTTCACCTCCAGGATACTGACATGCTCGGTCATGATGCTGGCGTGCCTGGGGGCGGCCGCCTACGGCCTGATCTTTAACGGCTATTCCGTTTCAAAATTCATTGTGATCATGCTGATGGGCCTGGTTAAGCTGGTGGAATCCTTCGCCGACGTGTTTTACGGCCGTTATCAGCAGAAAGGCAGGCTCGACGTTGCCGCTAAGGCAAACAGCTTCCGGATCGTTTTCGGAATCGGGTTCTGCGTGATCTCCCTGATCGTGACCCACAATCTTCTGATTTCCAGCATCGTGTGGGTGGTGGCTTCTTTTGTCGGGTTCTGCTGCTCAATGCTGCTGGTATCGCCGGAATTCTGCAGGATCCAGGTGCGCTTTTCCAAAACGCCTCAGCTGCGGATCATCTGGGGATGCCTGCCTTTGTTCATCGGGAGCTTCCTTCTGATTTATCTGGGCAACGCGTCGAAATACGCCATTGACGCCCATCTGGATGATGTGAGTCAGGCGTGCTACAATTTCATCTATATGCCGGTCTTCGCCATCGGGCTGCTGGCAAACTTCGTTTTCAACCCTGTTCTGGTGACGATGAGCGAGAACTGGGACGCCGGAAATTATAAGGCGTTTCACAGGATCCTCATTAAGCAGCAGGGCGTCATCGCGGCACTGACGGCCCTGGCGGTCGGCGTGGCGCTGACCTTCGGATGCCCGGTGCTGGGACTGATCTACCACGCGGACCTGAGCGATTACCGCATGGAGCTGGTCATTCTGATGATCGGCGGGGGGATGCTCGCGCTGGTGAATTTCTACACGGTGGTGGTCACCGTCATACGCTGCCAGAAGCATCTGACTGCCGGCTATATCGGCGTGGCGCTGATCGCGTGGATTATGTCTGGTAAAATCGTACAGGAATATGGTATTATGGGAGCGGCGGTATTATACTCCGCTCTGATGACAATGCTTGCCATCGTATTTGCCTTTGTGTTGCTGATCTGTGAACGATTGGAGCGAAAAAAATGCTGATTTCATTTGTAATTCCCTGTTACCGGTCTGTGGATACGCTTCCCAGCGTGGTGCAAGACATCCAGGATCTGGTGAATTCAAGAGATGGTTATGAAGCGGAGATCATTCTCGTAAACGACTGCTCTCCGGACGATACATTCGGCTGCATCAGGAAGCTGACGGAACAATACGACAATGTGATCGGCATTGATATCGCGAAGAACCGGGGTCAGCAGAACGCCATGATGGCGGGATTCCATTACACCTCAGGCGACCTGATCGTCGGCTGCGATGATGACGGACAGACTCCTGTGGAGACCGTATTCCAGATGATAGACCATCTGGACGAAGGGGACTATGACGTTGTCTGCGCGAAATACCGCGACCGCGGGCACAGATCCCTGTTCCGCAGACTCGGCACCTGGGCGGACCGGAAGATGGTCAAGGTCTTTCTTGAGAAGCCGGATGAGTTCAATACCGCGATCTACTTCGTGGCGCGCAGGTTCGTGATCGAGGAGATCATGAAGTACTCGAATCCCTATCCGTACTGGACAGGCCTGCTTCTGAGAACGACTCACAACATCGGCAATGTTGAGACGGTCCAGAAGGACCGGCTGGCGGGAACGTCAAACTACAATTTCAGGAAGCTGATCAGCCTGTGGATCAACGGACTGACCTCCTGCTCTGTAAAACCGCTGCGCTTCGCGGCTCTGCTGGGAGCGCTGCTGGCGATAGCCGGATTCATCATCATCATCGTGCTGGTGATCATGAAGCTGGTATCCGGCTTCTCCATGGGATGGACATCCATCATCGCCACGAATATCCTGATCGGCGGCCTGATCATGCTGATGCTCGGAATGATCGGCGAATACATCGGGAGAATCTATCTGAGCATGAACAAGGAACCGCAGTACGTGATACGAAGGGTAATTGACAGGAAGAACCGTGAGGCGGAAGGAGAATAATATGAAACGCATACTGACATATGGAACCTATGACCTGCTGCATTATGGGCATATCCGTCTGCTGAAGCGGGCGAAGGCCCTCGGCGATTACCTCATCGTCGCGATCTCCACTGATGAGTTCAACGCGGGAAAGGGAAAGAAGGCATATCATAACTATGAGACCAGAAAGGAAATGCTGGAGGCGATCCGTTATGTGGATCTGGTCATTCCGGAGGAGAACTGGGAGCAGAAGGTTGATGATGTGCTGACTTACAAGGTCGACACTGTCGTAATGGGAAGCGACTGGGAGGGGAGCGACCGCTTCGAGTATCTGAAGGATTACTGCGAAGTCGTATACCTGCCCCGGACAGAGGGCGTCTCCACCACGCAGATCAAGAAGGAACTGAATCTCCAGGAGCCGCCGGGAGATCCGGAGCCGGAGAAATAATGGGGAAATAACAGGGGAGGAAGCGGCCCCGGGAGACCTTAAAGCCAAAAAAGAACAAAACGAACAAAAAGCAAACATCTGTTTGCTTTTTTCTTTCCGGTATGATAATATAAAAACGTAAAAAAACGTCATCATCCCCGGAAGGAGTATTTCTTATGCTGAAGGAAAGAGAACAGCGGATACTTGATTTCATGAAGCAGGAGGTCAGGGAGAAGGGCTATCCCCCGACTGTGCGTGAGATCTGCACAGCGCTGCAGATCAAATCCACATCTACGGTACACAAGGATATCGCAAGCCTGGAAAGGCAGGGGTTCCTCCGCAAGGATCCCGCCAAGCCGAGAGCGCTTATGATCGCTTCCCAGGATGAGGAAGGAAAACCCGCTCCGCTGCGGGTTGAAGCTTCCAGAGGCCCGGAAGCTGTGGATGAATACGTGCCCGCGGATGTTGTGGAAATACCTGTTGTCGGCAGAATCGCCGCGGG
>CADBRP010000204.1 GCA_902797095.1 uncultured Eubacteriales bacterium
CGACACTACATGCTCCAGCCGGAAATCCCATTCCAGGTCAGGCTCGGTGAACGGCGTGAACATTCCGCCGCAGGCTCCGTCGATGTGGATGACCAGATCCGGCCACTCGGGATGCTCCGCGTTGTGCTTCGCCGCCAGCGCGTTAAGCCCCTTGATGTCATCGTACTCGCCGGAATAGGTGGTCCCGAGGATTCCGACGATTCCTATGGTGTATTCGTCAACGTAATCCATAACCGTATCCAGATCCAAAGTCAGGCTGTGCTTTGTCACCGGAACGACACGCATTTCCACATCCCAGTAAACGCAGAATTTCTCCCAGCAGATCTGGTACGCCGCGCTGATGATCAGATTCGGCTGTCTGTCGCGGACATTGATGCCCTTTTCCTTCGCCTGGTTTCTCCAGCGGAACTTCATCGCCATGCCCGCCAGCATGCAGGCTTCGCTGCTTCCAACCGTGGATGTTCCCAGATAATCCGATTTCTTCGGGGCGTTCCACAGATGCGCCAGAATGTTGACGCAGCGGTTTTCCAGCTCCGCGGTCTGGGGATATTCGGATTTGTCGATGGCGTTTTTATCAAGCGTTTCGCTCATGAGCTCAACAGCCTGCTTTTCCATATATGTCTGGCAGAATGTGGCCATGTTCAGCCTGGAATTTCCCTCGTCCAGAAGCTGGTTCTCGATCAGCGCCTTCGCCGCTTCAGCATCGATGGATTCCTCATTCAGCCGGTACTTCGGAATGACGGATCCCTTTTCCCTCGATCCATATCCAAAAGCCATACTTCTCAGTTTCTCTTTGTTTTTTTCGCCGTAAAGCATTTCGTTCCTCCTGGAGCTTATTACTCAAAGGCAGGCTGCTCCGCTGCCGCTGCCCTCTGTGTTTGCAGTGATATTCAGCCTGCTGTACTGAACTGGTACAGGCGGGCGTACTGTCCGTTCTTTTTCATCAGTTCCTCATGCGTCCCTTCCTCCGTGATTCTTCCTTCATCGATCAGGATGATCCGGTCCGCATTACGTATCGTTGAAAGGCGATGGGCGATGATGATCGTGGTCCGCCCCTCCGCCAGCTTGTCAAACGCGTTCTGGATCCGCGATTCCGTCACGGTATCCAGCGCCGATGTCGCCTCATCCAAAATCAGGACGGGCGGGTTTTTCAGAAAAATCCGCGCGATGGAGACTCTCTGCTTCTGTCCGCCGGACAGCCGCACGCCCCGCTCTCCTACAAAGGTATCCATCTGATTCGGCATCTTCAGGATGTCCTCCAGGATCTCAGCCTTCGCCGCGGCGTCCTGAACCTCCTCCTCAGTGGCGTCCGGCCTGCCGTAGCGGATATTTTCCTCGATGGTGTCAGCAAACAGGAATACATCCTGCTGCACGATCCCGATAGCCCTGCGCAGCACCGAAGTCCTGATTTTGCGGACGTCGGTCCCGTCAATGCAGACCCTTCCGGAATCCACATCGTAGAATCTGGGAATCAGCTGGCAAAGCGTGCTTTTTCCGCCGCCGGAGGGCCCGACGATCGCCACGGTCTCCCCCGGGCGGATGTGCAGATCCACGCCCCGCAGCACATCCTTGTTGTCATCATATGTGAACCAGACGTCCTCAAGATCGATCCGGCCTTCCACCGTCTCCGGCTCCGCCGCGTCCTCCGCGTCTCTGATCTCAGGCTCTGTACGCATGATCGTAACAAAGCGGACGAGGCCTGCCCAGCCGTTCATGAATATCTCCATGAAGTTTCCCAGCTTTCTGATCGGGCTGATGAACGTGCTGATATACAGATAGAATGTGATCATATCCATATAGTTCATCCGGTCCCGCATCACCAGCCATCCGCCGAAGGCCATCACCGCGACGGGCATGATGCTCATGAAATATTCCAGCGAGGAATTGAACTGCCCGAACGCCTTGTAGTTATCGCATTTGGCGGTCTTGAACCGGTCATTCGCCTCAGCGAACTTCCCGTAATCGGATGCCTCATTGGCAAACGCCTTCGATGTCCGCACCCCGGAGAGCCCCGATTCGATCTCTCCGTTGATCTCCGCCAGATTTTCCTTGACCCGCTTCGATGTGCGGACCATGTTCCTGCGGCAAAGCAGGATGACGCAAAGGAAGATCGGCAGCAGCACCAGGATCACCAGCGCCAGGCGCCACTGGATGGCGAACATTATGATGACGGCGCCGATAATGGTGACGCCTGCTATGAAAAGATCCTCCGGCCCGTGATGCGCGAACTCGGTGATCTCAAACAGGTCCCCGGTCATCCGGGACAGCAGCTGCCCCGTCCTGTTCCTGTCAAAAAAAGCGAAATCCAGAGACTGGATATGCACGAACAGGTCCTCCCTGAGATCCGCCTCCACCCGGACGCCGAACATGTGCCCCCAGTAGGTGATGATGAACTGAAACAGCGATTTCAGCGCAAAGGCGCACACGAACACCGCCATGATGGCGAAAAACGCGCCGAAGGCATTCTCCGGAAGCATGTGGTACATCGCGTGGCGCGCCGCAAGCGGAAACGCCAGATCGATCAGCGAAGCCGCCAGAGCGCAGGAAAGATCCAGCACAAACAGACCGATATGCGGCCGGAAGTAGCTGAGGAAGATCCTCATCACCGGCTGCGAATAATCTTTTCTGTTTTCAGGTATTTCCCTTCCTCTCATAAACCCCTTCCCACTGCCTTTGCGGAACACCGCCGGAACGCCGGGAACTTCGGGCTCAAGCCTTCCGTTACGGCCCCGCGGCCCGCAAAAAAACTTTCTTTAATACTATCATTTTCAGGGATTTCGTGCAATAATTGTAGATGTACATTTATTGTACATACCGATGCACGGTATAAAAGAGGTAGTTAAATGCAATCAGAAGGACTGACACAATTCCTTAATGTATATTTTACGACCGGCGTCCGCTGGGTCTTTGTCGGGCTTGCTGTTCTGATTCTGCTTCATCAGCTCGTTTCCCTGCTGAAGATGCGCAACCCCTCCGAGATCTGGGCATATCTTCTGTGCCCTGACGGGACCAATGTGCCTCTGACCCACTGGGAAAACCTGATCGGCAGAAGCCGGGGCTGCGATATCATCATTAACCTCGGCAGCGTCTCCCGCAGCCACGCCACCCTGATACGCGACTCGAACGGCGTCTGGCGGTATCACGACCTGAATTCGCGGAACGGCTCCTATATCAACGGGGTCCGCGTTTACGAGCCCACGGTGCTGAAGGGCGGCGACCAGCTGACCATCGGCGGCGAGAATTTCGAGCTCTATCCGGTCAGCCTGAAGGAGCGCCTCGCCAATGTCGAGAAGCGCAAACGCAGGACGCACCCGGTTTCCCCGTGGCCTTCCCTGGTCATGATCACGATCTTCCAGCTCCTGACTGTCATGCAGCTCAAGATCTCGCTGGGAGATGATTTTTCCGGTCAGACGATACCGGCCTTTGCGCTGCTGTGCGTCCTCATGTGGGCGTACACCTTTATAATGCGCGGCTTCCACAGAAACGGATTCGAGATGGAGGTCATCGCCTTTTTCCTGTCGACGCTGTGCCTTGCGGTGACCGCATCCTACGGATATACTGCGGACGGCATCATGAAGCAGGCCATCTGCATCGCGCTGGGAATCATCCTGTTCTTTTTCCTGTGCTGGTATCTGCGGGATCTCACACGGACCAAGAGGATGACCTATTTCCTCCTGGGAGTCAGCGCTCTCCTGCTGATTATCAACCTGCTTTTCGGCACGGTGACTAACGGAGCGCAGAACTGGATCTCCATCGGAGGACTGACCTTCCAGCCTTCGGAGCTGGTCAAAATCGTATTTATCTATGTCGGGGCCGCGACTCTGGACGAGCTTCAGGAGCAGCGGAGCCTCTATCAGTTCATGGGCTTCAGCATTTTCTGCCTTGGATGCCTCGCGCTGATGGGCGACTTCGGCACGGCGATGATATTCTTCGTCACCTTCCTGGTGATCTCCTTCCTTCGTTCCGGTGATTTCACCAAGCTGTTCCTGGTCCTCGGCGCCGCCGGCCTGATGGGCCTGATGGTGCTGCGGTTCCGCCCGTATGTCGCCTCACGGTTCAGCACCTGGGGACACGCGTGGGATTACGCGACGGAAGGCGGTTTCCAGCAGGTGCAGACAATGTCCGCGATTTCCAGCGGCGGGCTTCCCGGACTGGGCGCCGGCGACGGCAACCTGGGAGATCTGTTCGGAGCAGGCACAGACCTGGTCTTTGGAATGCTCGGCGAGGAGTGGGGCCTGATCATCGCGATCCTTGCAGTGCTCTGCATCATCACGCTCTGCGTTTTCGCTTTCCGCTCCATTGCCGCGGGAAGATCGACCTACTACAGCATCGCGGCCTGTTCGACCGCGTCGCTGTTTGTCTTCCAGACCACACTGAATGTACTGGGCTCGGTGGATATCCTGCCTTTGACAGGCGTCACCTTCCCGTTCCTCTCCACAGGCGGCACGAGCATGATCTCCTCATGGGGACTGCTGGCCTTCCTTAAGGCCGCGGATACGCGCCAGAACGCCAGCTTTGCCATCCGCCTCGACCGGAAGAGCGAATTCAAGGATCAGCTCTCTGAAGGCGATTTCCAGGATCCTGAGGATATCTTCGAGGAGATCGACGGAGCGGATCTGCCGGACAGCGCGGATCTTCTGGCGCAGATGGAAAACGATGAGGAATTCCAGCGCTACTGGGAGGCGAGACGCCGTCAGGAACAGGAAGCCATGGGACTCCGTCCGGAAGGCGGAACCAATGAGATAAAACACTATCACTTCGAAAAGCATTTTGAACCCGCGCCGAAACGGCCGTCAGAACGGACGCCTCAGCCCGAAACCGCGCAGGAAGCGCTGTCGGCTCTGACGCCGGAAACGCGGGCGCAGGAGATAGAGGCCGAACAAAAGCAGGCGGAACAGATCCGGCCTGTAGAGATCCGACCGTATGACCCGCAGGCGGAAGAGATGGAAGAAATAATGGCGGAAGAGTCCCTGCCGGAAGATTCCATGCCGGACGGCCTGGACCTGGAGCACATGGACCCGTACAGTCCCGCAGCGGACGTCTCTGCAGAGGAGGACCCGCTGACAGACGCCGCCCGGACGGAAGAGCCGAAGCCGGAAAGACCGGCTCCGAAACCGCGTCCGCGTCCGGTTTCCTACCGCAACGTGGATGACGACGCGTTCTTCCGCAGCCTGGAGGAAAAGCAGGGTCCTGCCTTTGATCCTGACAGCATGTTCTCAGACAGCGAAGAGCAGCCTCTGACCCTGGAGGACATCTTCGACGAGCTGAGGAAAAACTAAGAGGAAGCAACTGATGAAAAAAATCGAACGCAGAGCAATCATATGTCTGCTGCTGGCAGTATTCATGCTGGGCGGCCTTTGCCTGTTCGTATACCGCGACTTTTCACAGGGCGCGGAATGGGCGAGCTACAAAGGCAACCGGGATGTCTACTCCGAAGGCAACCTCGCCAAAGGGGCGCTTTACGACACCCATGGCGAGCTTTTGCTGCGGAACACCTCCGACGGAATGGTCTTTAACGACAGCTCCTCCATCCGGTCCGCGTGCATGCATATAACCGGCGACAAGAGCAACAACATCTCAACCGGAGCCAACCGCGCTTTCCTTGAGAGGATGATCGGCTACGATTTCATCAACGGAATCTACACGCTCAACAACGCCGGCAAGGACATCTACCTGACGCTGGACGCCGGAGTCTGCGCCACAGCGTACGAAGCGCTGGAAGGCCGCAGGGGCACTGTCGGCGTGTACAATTACCAGACCGGAGAAATTCTCTGCATGGTCAGCTGCCCGACCTATGACCCGTCCGATCCTCCGGACGAGCCCGAGGAGGGAACCTATATCAACCGGCTGACCAGCGCCAGATTCGCGCCGGGGTCCACCTTCAAGCTGGTCACCGCCGCTGCCGCTCTGGAAAATGTGGATGACATCGACGATTACAAGATCGACTGCGACGGCTATGTGGATTACGGTCATGACGACCGGGTAACCGATGAGGATGCCCACGGCGAAGTCGACCTTAAGGAAGCCCTCGAGGTATCCTGCAACTGCTACTTCGGCAAGCTTACCGACGAAAAGCTGAGCGGCGACCTGATCAAAAAATATGTTAAAAAGACTGGGCTCGACAGGAGCTATGATATCGACGGAATCGAAACCGCTGCCGGAACCTTCGACTATCCGAAGGGCGGCGTCAACCTCGCCTGGACCGGCATCGGACAGTACCATGACATGGTGAATCCTCTGGGCATGATGGTCTATATGGGCGCCATCGCCAACGGCGGCGAAGCGGTCTTCCCCTCCATCATCGACCCGAAGACCCTTGTCGGCAAGCAGGTTTCCAAAATCACGGCGAAATCCGACAAGATGATCGAGCCCGAAACCGCTGAAACCCTGAAAGAGATGATGGCCAACAACGTCGAGAATCACTACGACGCGGACTGGAGATTCCC
>CADBRP010000205.1 GCA_902797095.1 uncultured Eubacteriales bacterium
CCGGAGGGCTCTGAACTTGAAGTGATCAGGGGAGGGTCTCACGTGGTGTTTATTGAGGCGCCGTATTATCATGATTTCCAGGACAGACTGATAAAGTTCCTGAATCATTAACCCTGGCCTCAGATGATTTTCTTACGCGGATTATTCCCGGTTATTTAAGAGGATCCCATCCGGGGTCCTTTTTTGTGGGCTTTTGTGAGGCTGTTGTATGATGTTCGCGCAGATCAGAGGGCGGCTGCGATATGCCTGACAGCTGATGCTGCGGTCTCTTTTTGTATTCAGAACTATGCGGCAATGATATAATGACACAACAGGAGGAAGCAGAAGGACATGAGAGAGCAGATAAAACAATTCATTGAATCATATGTCAGCGATTATCAGGACCGGGAAGGGATCACGACGAAATACGGTCATCCTTTGATTGGTTTCGCGGACGCGTATCATCCCTACATACAAAAGCTCCCGGAACTGATAGGGTCTTCCCACGAACTTCCGCAGAACGTTCTGCCGGACGCCCGGATCATTGTGGCTTACTTCGTGCCGTTCACAAAGGAACTGGCAGCTTCCAACCGGGCAGGCACGATGGCTTCGCCGGAATGGGCGAGGGCGTATGAGGAAACGAACGCGCTGTTCGCAGAGCTCAATGAGGCTCTTATCGAATACATCCGCGCAAATGCAGGACATGCGGGCGTGACGCCAAAGGCAGTCACTTTTTATCAGGACAGTCTGGTCAGCGACTGGTCTCACCGGCACATTGCATACGCCGCGGGGCTTGGGACCTTCGGGCTGAACAACATGCTGATAACAGAAGAAGGCTGCTGCGGACGCTTCAGTACCGTGATCACAAATCTGAAGCTGGAACCGGACGCGCCGGCAGATCATGAGCGCTGCCTTTTCAAAAAGAACGGGAGCTGCGGGGCGTGCGTGAAGAACTGTCCGACGGGCGCGCTGACAAAAGAAGGCTACGACCGGTTTAAATGCTACGCGCTTTGCAGGGAAAACGCGAAGATCTATACGGAGTTCGGAAGCTCCTATACCAATGAAGACGGTACCGGCGCCAACAGTGTCGGCAGTGAGGTGTGCGGCAAATGCGTCACGGGATCGCCGTGCGCCTTCCGCGGATTCTGAGAACACTTTTTTGCTTAAAAACTGAGCGCTGTTTTCACTTGCAAGCCGCGGGGGGTTATGTCAATATACTATTATCAGTGAGGTTTCGCGCCCATCAGATCGGAAGGGAAGGAATGAAGCAGACAAATGAGGAGATCATAAACCTGATGGTAAAGGATGTATAACAGTTGCGGGAACTGAGTAAGTGAAAAGAGAGGTGTTATGGGCAAGATGTTTTCGGAAATGATAGGAACGCTGGCGGTCATACTGGTCGTTTCCGCGTTTATCGGCAGCAGTGATATCATCCCCAGATTTATAAGCACAGACAAAAAATGGAAATACTCTGTGATCTCCGGATTTCTAGGAGGCATTTTCGGTATTTACGGCAATATTTCGGGATTCAACCTGAACGGAGCCGTTATCTCCGTCCGTGATATCGGACCGATGCTTGCGGGTTTTACGGGAGGACCGCTGGGAGGTCTGATGGCGGGCCTGATCGCTGGACTGCACAGGCTGACGATGGGCGGCATCACAGCTGAAGCCTGCGTCGTCGCGACATGCTGCATCGGCCTGATCTGCGGCGCCGTTTCGGGCAGATGGCATTCGATTCTGACCAGGCCCATTATCGCGCTGCTGTTCAGCGCGCTGATGGAAGGGTTTCATCTGTGCGTGGTGCTGGCCATGGTCAGACCGTTTGAGACGGCTGTAGACATCGTAAGCCAGATCGCGCTGCCTTTTATCACGATCAACGCGCTGGGCTTTATGATGATGATCGCCATCATCACATACATAGAAAAGCAGCGGAATCTCGCAATCGAAAGAAGCCGCCTGAAGTCCGAGCTGGAAGTGGCGAACGTGATCCAGCATTCTCTGCTTCCGCTGATAAACGACGACTATCCCGGAGAAAAGGATCTTGAAGTGAGCGCGTCGATGGAAGCCGCGAAAGAGGTCGGCGGTGATTTTTACGATGTGTTTTACGTGAATCCGACGCAGCTCGCGTTCCTTATCGGCGATGTTTCGGGCAAAGGAGTTCCGGCCGCTTTATTTATGGCCTCGTCAAAAATCACGCTGCAGAACTGCATTAGAAATACGCCCGATCTTTCGGAAGCTCTGGAAATCGCGAACAACGCGATCTGCGCGAGAAATGAAGCGGAAATGTTCGTTACGATATGGGTGGGGGTTTTTGATCTGGAGACCGGAACGCTCACCTTCGTAAGCGCGGGCCACAATCCTCCGGTTCTTCTTCGCGGCGGCAAGGCGGAGTTTCTGAAGGTCAAAAGCGGTTTTGTCCTCGCTGGAATGGAGGGTGTCAGATATAAAAAGCACAGCATCGATCTCACGGAGGGCGACATAGTGTATCTGTACACAGACGGCGTGACCGAGGCGGAAGACAGGGAGCACAGGCTTTTCGGCGAGGAGCGGCTGCTCGGCTGTTTTGAAGGCAAAAGCGAAAGCGGCCCGTCCGTGATCATTGAGGATGTGAAAGAGTCGATCGGAGAATTTATAAACGGAAACAGCCAGTTTGACGATATGACGATGCTCTGTTTCAAGTGGAAAAAAGACCGGCTCACAGTATCCGGATCGGAAGAAGCGGATAACTGAAGCCGCGGAAAAGGGGAAAACGATGAAAGAAACAATAACAGCGAAGCAGATCCGCGTCGGCGGACTGACGCTGAACGGGCGCGTCATTATGCCGCCTGTGGCGACGAAAAAATGCGATGAAGAGGGCTATGTAACAGAGGAGATCTGTGAGTATTACGGAAAACGCGCGTTAAATCCGAATGTCAGCATGATCATCACAGAGCACAGCTTTATCACATTGCAGGGGAAAGCCAATCCAAGGCAGATGTCGATCGCGGATGACCGGTGCGTTGACGGTCTCCGCGCGCTTACGAAGGAGATCCACGCGGCGGGAATACCTGCCTTTGCGCAGATCAATCACGCGGGAGCCGCGGCTCTTACGGAAGCTACCGGAATGCCTTCTGTTTCGGCATCCGGCATGGTCCTTCCGGTTGAACCGCCGATGGGCGACGCCGTTCCGCAGCAGCTGACAACGGAACAGATCAGGGTGATCACAGACGAATTTGCCGCTGCCGCTGCGCGGGCAAAGGCAGGCGGATACGACGGCGTAGAGATCCATTCGGCGCACGCCTATCTGCTGAACCAGTTCTATTCGCCTCTGACAAATAAGCGGGATGATGAATACGGCGGGTGCCTTGAGAACCGGCTTCGCTTCCACCGAGAGGTCATCAGGGCCGTTCGTGAGGCGGTGGGAAGCGGGTATCCTGTGGCGGTAAGGCTCGGGGGATCTGACTACATGCCGGGAGGAAACGGAATAGAGGAGGCTGCGGAAGCGGCGAGGATCCTCGAAGCGGAGGGAATAGATCTTCTGGATGTAAGCGGCGGGATGTGCCGGTACACCAGGGAAGGACATACAGAAGCGGGATATTTTCAGGATTCCTGCAGAGCGGTCAGAGAGGCGGTA
>CADBRP010000206.1 GCA_902797095.1 uncultured Eubacteriales bacterium
ACTTCTTTCAATGTCGCCATTTTTCATTCCTCCAATCTTTTGGTTTATTGATTCTCCGGCTTTGTTCGGGCTGCTGCCGGGTAATGCACGTTAATACATTATCAAGCAAAAGCGATGCCATTCCGCGCCGCTTCCTTTGCGGCCAGAAAGGCAAAAACCGCCGCAACCGTTGGAATGACTGAAGTTTCCCGCTTCCAAAAAAACAATTTTCAGCAAGTCTGTCTGATTTTTCCGAAAAATGCCGACCGAAAATGAATGATTTTAAGTCAAACCACGCCCCGGGGACAAAAAAAGACTTAAGTCACATACGAATGACTTAAGCCTTTATCCTCTGCTTTTGCGCGGCACCTTGCAGCACGCTACTGCCCGGTGTACTTTCTGATCTTCCTGTACGCGGTGCTCTGGCTCATCCCCAGCGCCTTCGCGACCTTGTAGCTGCTCCCGTATTTTCTGTACGCCTTCAGGATGACCTCGCGTTCTTCCTCTTCCGACAGGGCGCGCCTTCCTTTCCGGGTCCCGGAAGCCGGAGTTTTCTGGAGCTGCTCCTGCAGGGTCCATTTCATCTCCGTATCCTCATCTTCGGAATCCGGCAGATTTCCCTCCGTTACCACCAGCCGCTCGATACAGTTTTCAAGCTCCCGCAGATTCCCCTTCCAGGTCCTTTTATTAAAATAGTCGACGCATTTCGCCTCGATCGGGAGCTCCTTTCCATACAGTCTGGTGTATTTATCCGCGAAATACTGGGCCGCAGGCAGGATGTCCTCCTTCCGCTCCCGCAGCGGAGGGATCGTGATAGGCACGACATTGAGCCGGTAATACAGATCCTCCCGGAACTTGCCCTCCGCCACCAACTGCTCCAGATTCCGGTTGGTCGCGGCGATTACCCGGACGTCCACCGGGATCTCTTCCGTTCCGCCGACCCGTGTGATCCTGCGGTTCTGCAGGAAGTGCAGAAGCTTGACCTGCAAAAGCAGGGGCAGCTCGCTGATCTCATCCAGAAGTATCGTCCCTCCGTTGCTTGCCTCGATGAGCCCTGCCTTTCCCTTGCTGTCCGCGCCGGTAAAAGCGCCCCGCACATAACCGAACAGCTCCGATTCCAGAAGCGCGGGCGGAATCGCGCCGCAGTTGATTTCGGTCATCTTCCCGCCGCTTCGGTTTCCTGTGTAATGGATATATCTCGCCAGAAGGCTCTTGCCGACGCCGGTTTCCCCTTCCAGCAGGATCGTGGACTGCGTATTCTTGATGATGTCCGCCAGCCGCAGGATGTCCTGCATCTTATCGCTGACCGCGATGATCTTCGGCGCGGACTTCCCCGGCTTTTCCTCCTTCTCTCTCCGTTCCTGGAAATACTCGCTGATACCGCGGATATCCTCGTTCATCAACGCGTTAGTGATCACGCAGAACCTCTCGCCGTTTTCATCCAGGACAGGAACGCCGGTAACGATGCATTCCCGGTCATAGTTTATGATCTGGGGAATGATGACCTGCCGGCCTTCTTTAAGCGCGATGGCTCCGACGGAAGGATCAAAAAGACCTTCACTGTCAAGGTCAAGGTTGCGCCTTCCCATTACGTCTTCTCTTTTGATTCCGGTGGTATCCTCGAATGCCTGGTTTACCCGAAGCGTTGTCCCGTCTACATCGGCCACATATGTGCTGGTGGAATTCTGATCGATGATCAGATTCAGTTCCCTGCAGAAGTCAATAATACTGCTGATCCCCTCATATAAGTCATTCAGCGTCTGCGGATCCTCCGGAAGCTGATTCAGCTCTATCTCCGCGAATCCGATCTCTGACACTGTCCTTCTGTAATCCTGATATTTCTGCTTCAGCGCGATGCGGAACATTTCCGGATCCCGGATCATCTCTCCGGCTTTCTCCTTTTTCATGTTTCCCTCGCTTTCAGTGTCGTTATCCCCTTCCCTGTTTCAATGTATTTTACTACATTATCACGCTAAATCAAGCGATGTTTGCTAAACAGCACAAAAACAGGCCGCCCCCATTCCCGTCTGAATGGAGGGCAGCCCGTTTTTCCGGCTACCGTTGAAGAAGATGATTATTCATTCGGTAAGATTAAGTAAATAGTACCCCTTTATTATTCGGCGCTTTCCGCCGCTTCTTTCTTCTTGCCTGCCTTCTTGCTGTCCTGGAACATCTGCCATACATCCTTGCCGCCGGCGATGGCCATAACGAAGATCATCAGGCCTCCGACGATGAAGGAGATCCATGTCATCGTGATGCCCAGAGGCATGAGCTTGAATCCGAAGGACAGTACGATATGCGCGATGAATACAACAGCGATGATGACCCAGAAGATTCTCCAGCCGGAGGTGTCCGCTCCGAACCATCCGAAGAAGCCCTTGC
>CADBRP010000207.1 GCA_902797095.1 uncultured Eubacteriales bacterium
GAGGAAAGCTATTATCGTTCCCCGGGAAGCCAGTTCGGAACCGCTTGAGCATATCGGTGAGTCGGCAGCCCGTTACCTGAACGAGGTGGTGGAAGAAAATTCCGTGATCGGTACATCCTGGGGGAAGACGCTTCTGGCCTGCTCCAAAGTGCTGACGGCGCGTCCGGATCTTCACAACGTGGTACAGGTACAGGTCTGCGGCGGCGTCAGCAATCTGAACCAGGGAGTATACGCGTCCAATATTTCGGATAATTTCGCGACGATAATGGGTGTTTCTTCCTATGTTCTTCCTGTCCCGGCCGTGGTGGAGACAAAGGAGGTGGCATCTCTCCTCATGAACGAGCCAAGTGTAGCGGAGATCATGAAGAAGGGGATGTCTGCAGATATTGAGCTCTTTACCGGCGGGGCTTTCGGACACAGGAGCGCCCTGTACCGCGCGGGATATATTGACGATGATGACCTGAAGGCTCTGTCGGACAAAGGAGCCGTCGGGGATGTCGCATCCCATGTGATCAATATCAACGGTGAAATATGTGACAGAGATCTGGATGAACGGACAATGGCGGTCCCGCTTGAATCTATACGTAGCGCTGATACACGTATCTGTGTTGCTCAGGGTTACAGCAAGGTGAACTGCGTCCTCGGGATTCTGAACGGGCAGATCGCGAATGTGCTGGTCACGGATGAGGAGACGGCCGAGTGGATCCTGACGAGATCGGAAGAACTTGGTACATAAAAGCGGGACAGAAAAATCAGATTTAAGTGTCCCATTAAGTTAAGGACCGGACTTTATAAAGATGAAAAGCCACCTCTGATTGGCAGATCAGAAGGTGGTTTTTTTGGGCTTTTCGATCATTTGAGGAGGTGTGAAAAGTGACCGTTTTGCGGGTCTGATGTGCGGGTCTATGGCAATCCTGTGACAATCCATACATTACAATTTGTTTGAAAACAGAAATAAAGTCTTTACAACATTTCGAAGCATACACAATTACTGCAAGGAGGACACAGGAATGAAACGGTTTATGAAGAAATCCGTTGCTGCGCTTACAGCCATCACGCTTGCGGCAACACCAGTAATTGCCTTCGCTGAGGAGGCAGCACCTTCCGTCGTTTTCGCTGACGAAGAAGCGATGGAGATTGACATGGAAACAGCCCCGGCTGAGGATGAGGAGATTGCCCCGGCTGAGGATGCCGCCGATCAGGAAGAAACGGACAATGAAGCAGCTGACGATGAAGAAATTGTCGGCGAGACGGAAATGGTTCTCGAAGATGAGTCAGCTGCCGCCCGGATCGCGCTGATGTCTTCAATCATTGACAACGCTGTGGAAGCCCATCAGGATGAAGGTATCTACGCGGCCCTCAACAGCGCCTTCGACGCGCTGGACGCAAATGCCGCAGTATTCACGGATGCTGAAACCGGCCGTTCCGAAATGAACGGAGATGTCATTATCGAGACCCTTTACGACTCACTTGATACACACTTTGATGCCAGCAATCAGGAAATGCTCGGCGCGATCGGAGCGGCCGCTTCAAGAGCTGACGGGAATGACATGATCGCGGCCCTGGACAGCAATGACACCCTGAAAGCCCTGGTTATAGGGGAAAGCGGAGAAGATTACTGGGCAAGAACCAAGAAGTATTATAAGGCTGTTTATGAAGGCGCGTTGGATGCGATCTCAGCTGCGTGCCCGGCTTTCAAGCCCTTTGCACCTCTCCTGAAGGCAATGGGCGGGACCGTTTTCGCCGAGGGAGATGTGGACCAGATCGCCGAGATTCAGGCGGATCTTGCGGCGCTTACCAGGCAGCTTACCGATTCCGAACAGAACCTCAGGGATCATATGTACAACGTCGTATCCATCGCCATGATCGGAGACAAATATAACACGGTGGACGACAAGGCGCAGACGATCCTGACTCTGATCAAGGACACGTATGATACGGATGAATGGTCTGATGAAAAGAAGCTCCAGGACGTCGCGGACCTGTACAATAACAGCGAATTCCAGGCTCTGATCTCCGCCATGAACGGCGCGACCAAATGCTTTACCAGCCCCGCGAATGACATTTTCACAAATATGAACCTCTTTGACGCCGCGTACAGCACCGCCTGCGAGACCGTAATGTTCAGCAAGGAAGCCCTTGAGATCTCCACACCGTATATCATCAGGCAGCTGGCCACATACAGTGCCGCATACGCCGTTATGTCAGAAGTATTTGACGCCTATCAGCAGGTTTACGGGGCAGGGACTCTTAA
>CADBRP010000208.1 GCA_902797095.1 uncultured Eubacteriales bacterium
CGCCTCTGCCTTTGCCTTAGCCGCAGCTTCCTTCTTAGCCTTCGCTTCCGCGATCTGCTCCGGAGTCATCTTCGGCTTGGCAGCCGCCTTTTTCTTACGCAGCGTGATGATCGCGCCTGTCGGGCATTCCTTGACGCAAAGTCCGCAGTTCTTGCACTTCTCGTAATCGATCTTAGCAAGACCGTTCTCGACAGTGATTGCTTCGAACTTACAGGTCTTCTGGCACTTCATGCAGCCGATGCAGCCGCTGGAGCACTTCTTTCTTGTGGACGCGCCCTTCTCCTTGGAGTTGCAGGCAACGTAGACCAGCTTCGACTTCGGAACCATATCGATGATATGCTTCGGACAGGCGTTTGCACAGGCTTTGCAGCCTACGCAGTTGTCTCTGTCAACGACAGCGACGCCGTTGAATACCTTGATGGCGTTGAAGTCACAGGCAGCTTCGCAGTCGCCCAGACCCATGCAGCCGAAAGTGCAGGCCCAGCCGCCGCCATAGAACATGCTCGCTTCTTTACATGTCTTCAGACGGTCTCTGGTCATGACTTCATTTGTGACATTGCAGTTGCCCTTGCACATAACTGTCGCAACAACAGGCTCAGCATTGCCAGCGGAAACGCCGAGGATCTCAGCCAGCTTCGCCGCGACTTCAGGGCCGCCGACGGGGCAGAGGCTGCAGCTCAGGGAGCGGTCCTCACCCATGGCGTTGGCATAGTCGTCACAACCGGCAAATCCGCATCCGCCGCAGTTGGCTCCCGGGAGCGCCGCAGACAGCTTCAGAACTGTCTCGTCTACCGGAACATACATCAGTCTGGATGCTACAGTCAGGATGATACCGGCGATCAGTCCAACTACTACGAGTAATACAACCGGAAATATAACCGAACTCATTGGTATCCTCCTTTCTTAACCAAATATTCCATCTACTACGCCGGAGAAGCCCATGAAGGCCATGGACAGGATCGCCGCAGCAATCAGGGTGATAGGAATTCCCTGGAAACAAGCCGGGATTCCCTTGCTGTTTTCCATCTTTTCTCTCAGACCCGCAAACAGCCACATCGCGAGGAGGAAGCCGATGCCGGCGCCGAGGGAGCAGAACAGAGCCTGGATGTATGTGTATCCCTCGTCGATGTTCAGGATACATACGCCCAGTACCGCGCAGTTCGTCGTGATCAGCGGGAGGTAAACACCCAGTGATTTGTAGAGCGGCGGCATGAATTTCTTCAGTGTCATCTCAACCAGCTGTACCAGAGCCGCAATGACCAGGATGAATACGATGGTCTGCAGATATCCGATGCCGTGGCTGTTGAGGATCTGCTGCAGCGGCCATGTGGCTGCTGTCGCCAGAACCATTACGAAGATTACCGCAGCGCCCATACCGACCGCGGAGTCAGTCTTCTTCGATACTCCCAGGAACGGGCAGATACCGAGGAACTTGGACAGTACGAAGTTGTTGGTCAGGATGACCATCAGCATGATTGCAAGAATTTCTTTCATGATTATTCAGCCCCCTTTCCGCCGGTCAGTTTCTGGAGAGCTTCTTCCTCACTGATGCCGCAGAGTTCGGACATCGCGCAGCTTCCGCAGCCGAATTCCTTCTTGATCGGAGCCTTGCCCTTTGTGAAGAAGTTGATTGCCGCGATCAGGATCGCGAAGACGAAGAATCCGCCGGGAGCCAGCAGGAAGATACCTGCGGAGGTTCCGTGGTACACTTCAAAGTTGAACAGTGTTCCATCGCCCAGAAATTCTCTGATCAGACCCATGCAGCCCAGGGCCAGCGTGAAGCCGATACCCATTCCGATGCCGTCCAGAGCAGAATCGAGGATCGTGTTCTTGGACGCGAACATTTCCGCACGGCCCAGGATGATACAGTTTACTACGATCCGCGGGATGAACAGGCCCAGGGATTTGTCCAGAGCCGGCAGATACGCTTTCAGCAGCAGCTGTACGATGGTTACGAATGCCGCGATAACTACGATGTAGCACGGGATTCTTACCTTATCCGGGATAATATTCTTAAGGATTGAAATAACGATATTTGAGCAAATCAGAACCGCCATTGTCGAAACGCCCATGCCCAGTCCGTTGATGGCGCCTGTTGTTGTCGCCAGTGTCGGACAGGTACCCAGCAGCAGAACGAGTACGGGGTTCTCTTTTATAATACCCTTGGTAATGATCTGTAATTTATTCATTACTTGACACCTCCGCATTCCTGATACTGTGCTAACGCTTCTCTGACAGAATTATAAACTGCGTTGGATGTGATGGTCGCTCCGCTGACAGCGTTGATGTTCGCGTCGTCTCTGATGTGACCCTGCGGCGCTTCCGTGACTCCCTGATACTGCTTCAGATAGCCCGGGTCCGCTGCCTTTGTACCAAGGCCCGGAGTCTCCGCGTGTTCTGTGACCTTCACGCCAGTGATCTCGCCGTTCGCGTTGATACCGACCATAACTGTGACTGCGCCGCCGAAGCCTTTGTACTGCGCGGTAACCGCCATTCCGGCTTTGTTATCCGCCATGTATGCTTCTGTAACGCCTTCAACCAGCTTTCCGTCATACTGTGTGAAGCTGTCGCCGTCCGGCAGAACTTCCATTCTGGCTTCGTTGGCTGACTTGGCAGCATTGGCCTGGATAACGGGGTTTGCCACTTTGTATGTCATAGCCAGCGCGAATGTCATGACCAGACAAATGCAGACCAGAACGATAGCAGGGGCGAAATTTTCCTGAAAGTTATTTTTCTTTTCCATTATTTCTTTCCCCCTTTCTCATCCGCGTACTTCTTCACGTATCTGCCTTCGCAGAAAGCATCGATACGGGAAACCAGGATGTTCATGATAAGGATGGCGAAGGATACGCCTTCCGGATAGGAAGCGAAGATTCTGATCAGCATAGTGAACAGTCCGCATCCGATTCCGAAGATGACCTTGCCCATCGGGGATGTCGGGGATGTGACATAGTCTGTAGCGCAGAAGAACGCGCCCAGCATCACGCCGCCGGCACACAGGTGGAAGATCGCTCCGTCGAATCCGCCCCAGATCAGTCCCAGGATGAATACTGTGCCCAGGAAGCAGACCGGGATATGCCATGTGATGACCTTTCTCCAGATCAGGAACGCGCCTCCGATGAGGAGCGCCAGAGCGCTGACTTCACCGATACATCCGCCGCAGTTGCCCAGGAACAGGTCCAGATTGGACGGTGTTACTGCTTCAACTCCGCCGCGGGAGAGTTCGCCAAGAGCTGTAGCCGCTGTTACCGCGTCCGGCGCGAGGTCCGCAGCTCTCTGAGCTCCGCGGGCGATCGGCCATGTGGTCATTTCAGACGCGAACGCGATGAACATGAAGATACGGGCAGTAACCGCCGGGTTGACGATGTTCTGTCCGAGTCCGCCAAACAGCTGCTTAACAACAACGATGGCGGCAAAACTGCCTACAACGGCCATCCAGAACGGGAGTCCCGCCGGAAGGTTCATTGCGAGCAGAGCGCCTGTCAGAACAGCACTCAGATCGCTGACTGTCTGCTCTTTCTTGGCAATCATATTGTAGAGGTACTCAAATACGACGCAGGATGCGATACATACCGCTGTCAGAACGACCGCTCTGACGCCGAACTGATAGACGCCGACCGCGAAAGCGGGGATCAGAGCGATCAGCACTGTTCCCATAACCTTCTGGGTGTTCATGGGCGATACAGCATGAGGCGCCGCTGAGACCATAAGTCTTTCTTGATACTTTTCCATTATTTACTCTGCGCCTCCTTCAAAAATCCCTTCGCCAGCTTATTGGTGAATCCCAGCGGACGTCTGGCCGGACATACATAGGAGCAGCTGCCGCATTCCATGCACTGCATTACTCTCAGGTTGCTCAGTCTTTCCGCGTCTCTGGCTTCATATGCGTCTGAAAGGAGAACCGGCATCAGATTGAACGGGCACGCTCTGGTGCACATTCCGCACTTGATGCAGGCGGTCTCTTCAGGAATCAGCGCCTGTTTGCCGTCGAAAAAGAGGATGGCGTTGTTGTTCTTAACGATCGGAAGCTTATCAGAAAAGATAGCTCTTCCCATCATCGGTCCGCCCATCAGGATCTTCTTCGGCTCGGCTTTGTATCCGCCGCATGCCTGCGCGACATCCGCGATGCGGGCGCCGATGGGAACGATGATGTTCTTCGGCTGCGCGATGGCATTGCCGTCTACGGTGATTCTCTTTGTAGTAAGAGGTCTGCCAGTCTTCAGATGCTGTCCGATAAAGGCAATAGTGGTGACGTTTGAAAGAACTACGCCGAGTTCCGCGGGAAGCACTCCCGCGTTCATGGTCTTTCCTGTGCACTCATAGATCATTACACGCTCCGCGCCCTGCGGGTAGCTGGATCTGAGCACTTTTACTTCCATGTCGCCTTCGCGGCCGCGGCTTCTGATCTCTTCACGAATCTTCTCGATAGCGTTCATCTTGTTGTTTTCAACGCCGATGTAACACTTCTTCAGATCCAGATACTTCATGATCGCTTCCGCGCCGTCGATGATGAACGGCGTGTTTTCCAGCATCAGTCTGTGGTCAGATGTGATGAACGGTTCGCATTCCGCGCCGTTGACAATAAGCGTATCGACCTCATCGAGATTCTTCGGGTTCAGCTTAATGTGCGTCGGGAAAGACGCTCCGCCAAGACCTACGATGCCGCTTGCTCTGATTGCCGCGATAAAATCCTTCATGTCATTTATCACCGGCGGTTTGATTTCTTCCCATACTTCCTGCTTACCATCGGCCTCGATGATAATCACCTGATCTTCTCCTCCGGCTACGGAAGGCAAGGCACTGATCTCCTTGACCGTTCCCGATACGCTGGAGTGGATGGGTGCACTCACGAATGCATCCGTGTCTCCGATCGGCTGTCCGACCTTGACATAGTCGCCCTTCTTGACCAGGGGCTTGCAAGGCGCGCCGATGTGCTGTGACATGGAGATGCAGACAGATTCCGGTACAGGCATGACCTCAGTCGCGCATTCAGCAGTATGCTTTTCGTGACTGACATGAACACTATTCAAGTGTTTGCCCATCTTTTAACCTCCTTTTGCTCACACTTCTCTTGCTGAGTTATAACCATATACGGTTGCATTTTAACACTTTGTGGTATCCTTGTCTATGAAAATTATTCTGTATACACATTACGAAATTTTCTGTATTTAAGCGCAAAACTGTTTTTTACGCCTTTGTTCATACCTCTATTGACACCCGCCTTCGGCTGAATATAATATTAGAATCTGCCTGAAAACGATATATATTATTATTTATCTACTATTATATTATGGAACAGAAACGCAAGAAAAAGATCCTCCTGCTCGCGGTTCACGCAGGCGAGATCATGATGAAGAACGGGGCCGAGATCAGCCGGGTCGAAGAAACCATCACCCGCATCTGCCAGGCCTGCAAGATCGACAACGTGGAAGTCTTCGCGATGCCGAGCGGCATTTTCGTCACTCTGGACAACGATGTCTCCGGTGAAAGCCCCTCCACTTATGTCTCCCGCATCAAAAGCTCCGGAACAGATCTGAACAAAATATCCATGGTCAACCAGTTTTCCCGGGAGTTCACCACTACCGACCTGTCCATTGAGGCCGGCATGCAAAGGCTGGACGAGATCGACAGACTGAAGAACTTTCCTTTTTTTGTCCGGATCCTCGCCGCCGCCTTCTGCACCTCTTCCTTTGCCATGATTTTCGGAGGAGGCGCGATGGATTTCCTGTGCGCGTTTCTGCTGGGGCTGGTCTGCTACATGGCGTCCCGGTTTCTTGAAAAGTTTGATATCAACTTTTTTATTCGGGGCTTCTGCTGCTGCGCTCTGGCCGCGTTCTGCGCGCTTGTGGTATCCGCTTCGATCTCCGAGGCCCATTACGGCCCGATCATCAGCGGCACCATAATGCTGTTCGTCCCGGGCGTTGCCATCACCAATTCTATCAGGGACTTTCTCTCCGGGGATATGGTCTCCGGACTGAGCCGGATGGTCGAAGCATTCCTGACCGCGGTCTCCCTGGCCGCCGGCGCCGGTATCGTCCTCAAGCTCTGGGCTATGGTAGGAGGTATCACACTATGACAGATATGCTGACTATGTTTGTGCTCGCGCTGCTCGCCACCGGCGCGTTCAGCGTCATATTCCGGGTTCCTGTGCGGAACATCCCGGTCTGCATGGTCATCGGAGCAATGGGCTTCATCGCCTATGAGATCTCCTTTAATTACTACGCGTCCCCGGTGATCGGCTGCTTCTTCGGCGCCTGCATCGTCGGGCTGCTCAGTTCATTCGCCGCCCGGATCTTCAAAGACGCGGAGACCATCTTCGTCATTCCCGGGATCCTGTGCCTGGTCCCCGGAGCCGGTATCTTCAATACCATGGCTGCCGTTCTGAAGGACGATTTCTCCGGCGCGGCCGAAATCGGCGTTCAGACGCTGATGATGGCCGGCGCCATCGCCGTCGGGCTTCTGACCATCGGCAGTATCCTCCGGGTTCTTTATTCCATGGCGCGCAAGACGGTGAGGATCCGCGACCATTTCTGATTATCGAAAACAATCTGAATTTGGGGGCTGGGACTTCGGCTGCTTCTGTCTTTGGGCGCTGAGATTTCGGCCGCTTCGGTTTTTGGGCGCTGAGACTTCAGCTGTTTTAGTCTTTGGGCGCTGAGATTTCAGCTGCTTCAGTCTTTGAGCGCTGAAATCCCGGCCGTTTGTTGGATTAATTTAATCGAAGTTCTCTATATTACAACATTCACTTTTTTCAGGCCTTTTTTTCTGTGCTTTAGAACTGCTTTATTGGATTATTTTGTCCGACGGTTAAATAATCCAACTTTCGAAGGTGAAAAGTTGGACTATTTCTTTCATAATTAGAATTATCCAAGAAACTATCTTTTTCTGCCCTTTTCAACGCCTGAAAAACAGGTGAA
>CADBRP010000209.1 GCA_902797095.1 uncultured Eubacteriales bacterium
AAGCCTTGCCATTACGCAGAACGTGCCGGACCATACCAGACAGTTTCCTTCGCCTTTTTCGAAGCCCTGAAGAGCGCATGTGTGAATCGTCAGCCCGTAGTGATCGCTTGCGCCCGGGATGAATCCCAGGGAGGAGGAATACCGGTAAGCGGCCTCAAGATCCCAGCCGAAGCGGTTCAGCACATCGATGCCGTAGGCGAGAGCCAGGCCTTCCTCACCGCCGATATACCCGCGCTCCGGGATTTCGATCTTTCCGGATGTGGTGTACCCTCTGGCCAGCTGACCTGTCCGGCCCGGAGTGTCTTTGTCCCCGGCCTGAAAGAAATACCAGACCTTCTCATCCATATATTTCCATCCTTCAGCCAGCCTGCCGCCGCCTTCGCAGTAGAAGACGGTCTCCGGAAGGTCTGCGCCGGGACTGGATCCGTCTTCGCCGACCCATCCTTTCGGGGCCGGAGCCCCGGACGCGTCAAACATGTACGGATGCCCGTCTATCATCTGGTATCCCTTCGCGCGCTCCCGTTCCTGTGTCATATAATACGCAGGCTGTCCGTTTTTTTCATGCCATCCCGGCTCTGTGGAACGGAACCACCAGAAGCCGGATCCCGCGGCAGCTGCTATAAGGATCACGATGATGGATATGATCATTCCTGTACGGCGGTTCTTCATGTCACGTTCCTCTTCGGTTACAGCGTTTCCGGCTCCCATTATACATGATTCTCCCTTCAAAGTCGCAAAAAAAACACCCCGATCCGGTTCTGGACCGGACGGGGCGTTTTGCTGTTCTGTTTTTGCGCGCGCGTTTTTCAGCGCGCTGCCTGCCGCCGTCTGAGGAAATGCTTACGAGAAGAACTCCTTGATGGATTTCAAAAATCCGCTCTTCTTGTGGTAGCATTCGTCTGTTACAGTATCGCGCATGGCCTGAATGGCCTTTTTCTGCTTGCCGTTCAGCTTCGTCGGAACCTCCAGTGAGACTTTCACGTAGAGGTCGCCTTTGCGGTTGCCGCGGACGCTCTTGATGCCTTTGCCCTTCAGGCGGAAGACCGTCCCGGGCTGGGTGCCTGCCGGCACCTTGTAAGAAACCTTCTCCTCCAGAGTCGGCACGATGATCTCATCGCCGAGAGCCGCCTGATCAAAGGAGATCGGTATCTCAAGCCACAGATCCTGTCCCCGGCGCTCAAAGAGCTTGTGCGGACGCACGTTAAGAACGATATAGAGATCTCCGTCCGGTCCGCCGTTGATACCGGGCTCTCCCTGTCCTCTGAGAGGGATTACGGAATCATTGTCAACTCCGGCAGGGATATTGACCGTCAGCTTGACGGTGTCGCGGACACGGCCGGAACCGCCGCAGTCCGGACAGGGTTTCTCGTTGATCTGGCCGGTGCCGCCGCAGTCCGGGCAGGGGGAAACGCTCTGGAATGTTCCGAGCGGTGTCCTCTGCTGGGTTCTGATCTCTCCGCTTCCTCCGCAGTGGGGGCATGTCTTCTTTGATGTTCCCGGCGCGGCGCCTGTCCCGTCGCAGGTCTTGCAGCGGACGTTCTTCGTCAGTTTGATCTGCTTCTTGCATCCGAAAGCGGCCTCCGTAAAATCGATGGTCATGGACTTCTGGATATCGCTCCCCTTTCTGGGGCCGTTGCTCCTCCTGCTCTGACCGCCGCCGAATCCGCCGAATCCGCCGCCGAAGGCGCTGCCGAAAATATCAAAGATGTCCTCAAAACCGCCGAATCCGCCGCCGAATCCGCCGCCCGCGAAGCTGTTCGGGTCGATGCCCGCGTGACCGAACTGGTCATACTTCGACTTCTGCTCCGGATCGGAAAGGACCGCGTACGCCTCGTTGATCTCCTTGAATTTTTCTTCGGCCTCCTTGTCCCCCGGGTTCTTGTCCGGATGATATTTCATTGCCAGCTTTCTGAAAGCCTTCTTGATCTCATCATCGGAAGCGCCCTTTTTGAGGCCGAGCACCTCATAATAATCTCTTTTTTCTGCCATAGTATTACGTCCTGTCTCCGGCTGATGGGCAGCTCAGAAAACAGATGTCCGCAGATTCACATAGAGGAGCTACCGAAAAAACGATAGCTCCTGCTTCTGTCAGACTTCCGTTTCCGGCCTGCTGCGCCTGCCGGTTTTTATTTATCGTCGTCAACAACTTCGAAGTCGGCGTCGACGACATTGTCATCTCCTGCCGGACCTGCTGCCGCGCCGCCCATATCAGGACCCGGGCCTGCAGCGCCGCCCATGTTCGGAGCCGCTCCAGCCGCCTGAGCCTGCTGA
>CADBRP010000210.1 GCA_902797095.1 uncultured Eubacteriales bacterium
AAGGCGAGCATCGTCGCCATATTCGGATTGATCATCCCGCTGCCCTTCGCGATTCCGCCGATCCTGCAGACCGCTCCGTCCAGCATGAATTCCACCGCGATGGACTTCGGGACCGTGTCCGTAGTCATGATCGCTTCGGAGGCTCCGTCCGACCCGTCGTACCCGATCACAGCCGCAAGCTCGGGAATCCCCCGCTCAAAAGGCTCCAGCGACATCGCCTCTCCGATCACTCCTGTGGAGCAGACGATAAAGTCCTCCGGCTCAAGCCCCACCTGCTTCGCGGCAAGCGCGCAGGTATCCTTCGCCAGCTGCTCTCCGCCCGGCGCGCAGGTATTGGCGTTGCCGCTGTTGCAGATCACCGCCTGCGCCTTTCCGTCTGCCAGATGCGCCTTCGTAACGGCGATCGGCGCCGCCTTTACCTTGTTCTGCGTGTATACCGCCGCCGCGTCGCACATCACATCGCTCACGATCAGCGCGAGATCCTTCTTCTCTGCGTTGTTCCGGACGCCGCAGTGGACGCCTCCAGCCTTAAACCCCTTCGGCGCGCAGATTCCGCCGCTGACCGTTTTAATTTCATAAGCCATAATCTATATCAGTCCTTTCGTTTCTTCTATTCCAAGCATAATATTCATATTCTGCACCGCTGCTCCGGACGCTCCCTTGCCCAGATTGTCGTAGGTCGCGGTCAGAATGACGTTTTCATTTTCTCCATGCACCGAGATCTCCACCCGGTTGCTCTTCGCCAGCCGGTTCGCGTAGATCACGCCTCCCTCGCTGTCGTTTTCAACAACGCTGATCATCGGCTCCCCTTCGTAGTATCGCTCATACAGCTCCTGCAAAGGCAGGCGTTCGCCTTTCAGCGCTATCATGACCTCCATCCCGCTGTAATAATCCGCTACCACCGGGATGAACGCGGGTCTCGCGGCAAGCCCCGCCATCTTTACGATCTCAGGGATGTGCTTGTGCTGCTGGGTGATTCCGTACTGGCCCGGGCTGCTTCGCAGGTCCGCAGCCTGCCTTTCCCCGTCCTCATAAGCCGCGATCATCTTCTTGCCGCCGCCGCTGTATCCTGTAAGGGAGGTGACGCTCACCGGCCCGGCCGGATCTATGACGCCGCTCTCGATCAGAGGTCTCAAAAGCAGGATGGCTCCGGTAGCGTGGCACCCCGGATTCGCGATCCTGCTGCTCTCCCTGATTTTTTCTCTCTGTCCTGCGCACAGCTCCGGAAGGCCGTATACCCATTCTTCCGAAACGCGGTGCGCGGTCGATGTATCTATCAGGCGCGCGTCCTGAGGCGCCATCGCCGCGATCTCCTGCGCGGCCGCGTCAGGAAGGCACAGGAACGTAACATCAGCCTGCCGGATCTTTGCCAGTCTCGCGTCCGGATCCTTTCGCAGCCTTTCCTCGATCTGAAGCACTTCTATGTCCGGCCTGTTCCTGAAATATTCATGGATCCTGAGACCTGTCGTCCCTTCCGCGCCATCGATAAATACCTTGTAATTCATGTCAATCTCCTTTTGCTGCCCCTTTTTTCGAGCCGAATTTTTATTCATCGTTTTGCATAAATATGTGTATGATGATACCACATCACGCATAAAAAAACAAGCCCTCAGGAAACAAAAATTTCCGAAAGGGCTGTCTTTTCAATCTGTCCGGCCAGCCGGCCGGCGCTTCTGCCGCCGCGCGGCAGTATCGTTATTTTACATGCTCCGCCTTGCTCTCGCAGTATTTGCAGCGGTAGACCTTGGCCGCTCTGTCCGTCAGGCGGAAGACCTGCGGCAGCTCCTGCTCGATGGTGGTGATGCAACGCGGGTTCTTGCAGCGGATGATATCAATGATCTCTTCCGGAAGCTCCAGGGAAGACCTCTTTGCCCGCTTTCCATCCTTGATGATGTTGACGGTGATGCCGGGGTCCACGAATCCGACCGCGTCGACGTTCAGGTCGATCAGCTTGTCGATCTTCAGGATGTCCTTTCTGCCGAGCTTTTCGCTGGGGGCGTTCTGGATGAGAGCGACCTCGCAGTCCAGCTTTTCCAGTCCCAGAATATTATACAGTTCCATGCCGCGTCCTGCCTGGATGTGATCCAGAACGATGCCGTCTTCGATCTTTCCTATGATCATGCTCTCTTACCTCCCTGTGTATCTGTGTTCAGCGTCCCTGCGTCCTCCAGAAGCTTCAGGATCAGGGCCATGCGGATGTATTTGCCGTTGCGTACCTGTTCAAAGTATCTCGCGCGCGGATCGTTGTCCACTGCTACGGAGATCTCGTTGACTCTCGGCAGCGGATGCAGGATGCTTAGATCCTCCTTCGCGTTTTCCAGCTTGTCCGGCGTCAGGATGTAGCTGTCCTTCAATCTCAGATAGTCCTCCTCGTTGAAGAACCGCTCTCTCTGGACTCTGGTCATGTACAGGATATCCAGCTCCGGCATGGAGCCTTCCAGGTCCGTTGTTTCCACGTATTCCTGCTCTTTTTTGATCAGCGTCTCATACTTGAGGTATTCCGGGATCCGCAGTTCTTCAGGGGAGATCAGGACGAATTTGTTTCCGGAATATCTGGACATCGCGTTGATCAGCGAATGAACAGTCCGTCCGAATTTCAGGTCGCCGCAGAGACCGATGGTCAGGTGATCCAGCCGTTCCTTTTCGCGGCTGATCGTCAAAAGGTCGGTCAGCGTCTGGGTCGGGTGATTGTGCCCGCCGTCTCCCGCGTTGATCAGCGGAACGAAGGACCTGCGCACGCCGGCCACGGGAGCGCCCTCCTTCGGGTGCCGCATGGCGATGATGTCCGCGTAGCAGCCTACCGTGGTGATCGTGTCGGCCACGCTTTCGCCTTTGGCCGCGGAAGAACTCTGAGCCTCAGAAAAACCGAGAACGTTTCCGCCCAGTTCGTACATCGCCGCCTCAAAGCTCAGGCGTGTCCTGGTCGACGGCTCAAAGAACAGCGTCGCCAGCTTTTTTCCGGCGCAGACATGCGCGTACTTCTCCGGATACGCGATGATGTCCTTCGCCACAGCGATCATCTCATCCAGCTCCTCAGTGCTGAGGTCCATAATGTCAATCAGATGTCTCAAATCAATATCCTCCTTCGCATTTCCTTAAAGACTGTCCCGGAACGCCTTCAGGCTTCCGATCTCTGTTTCGCTGATATATCCTGTCTCCGCCGCCACCTCGCAGATGGTGTCGAAGTCCGTCAGGCTATAGTATTCGAGCCCCGCTTCCGCAAAGGCAGCCTTTGCCTTGTTCAGGCCGTATGTGAAGATGCTCACCACGCCCAGAACCTCCGCTCCGGCTTCACGCAGCGCCAGCGCCGCGTCGATCACACTGCCGCCGGTGGAGATCAGATCCTCCACCACCACCGCCTTTACTCCCGGGCGGACACGGCCCTCGATCCGGCTTCCCCTGCCGTGATCCTTCGCCTTTCCTCTGATGTATCCCATCGGAAGATCCATCACATGCCCCGCGATCGCCGCGTGGGGAATGCCCGCAGTCGCTGTGCCGAACAGCGCCTCCGCCTCCGGATACTGCTCCCTGATCAGAGCGATCAGGCCCTCTTCGATCACCTTTCTCGCCTCCGGCTCAGTCAGTACCAGCCGGTTGTCAGTGTAAACCGGGCTTTTGATGCCGCTCGCCCATGTAAAGGGCTCGTCCGGCCTGAAGAAAACCGCTTCCGTCTCGAGAAGCTTCTGTGCTGCCTTCCTTTTCATTCTTTCCTCCCTGCTCAGTCTGTAAATTCCGCCGCGCATCTGAGATACGCCTCCAGCGGATCCTCTGCCTTTGTAATGCTCCTGCCCACCACGATGTAATCCGCGCCGAGCTCCTTCGCCTTCGCGGGGGTGGTGACCCTCTTCTGGTCGCCGGCCGCATCTCCCGCGAGCCGCACTCCCGGCGTTACCGTCAGGAAATCCTTTCCCAGAGCCTCATGCACTCCCCCGGCCTCCAGCGGCGAGCACACCACTCCGTCAAGCCCCGCTCCCGCCGCTGTCGCGGCGTATGATCTGACGACCTCCTCCATGGGCTTTTCGATCAGGATGTCCCGTTCCATCTGCTCCTGGGATGTGGATGTCAGCTGGGTCACCGCGATCAGAATCGGACGGGTGCCGTCCTCACGGGTGAGGCCTTCGGCCGCCGCCTTCATCATTTCAGCCGCTCCCGCGGCGTGCACATTGCACATATCCGCGCCGAGCTCCGAGAGCACGCGCATCGCGCGGCCCACCGTATTGGGGATGTCGTGCAGCTTCAGATCCAGGAACACCTTGTGTCCCCTCGCCTTAAGCTCACGGACGATCTGCGGGCCCGCGGCGTAAAACAGCTCCATGCCGATCTTTACGAAGGGTCGTTTCTCCCCGAAGCGGTCAAGGAACTCGTATGTTTCCTCCGCGCTGCTGAAGTCACATGCTATGATCACGTCTTTTCCCATTTTTTACTCCTTGCCTTTCTATGTTCCTAAAGCTCAGAAAGCTTTTCGATTCCGTACTTTTTCATCGCCTCGGGAAGCGCCGCGATGATGTCCCGGCACGCCCAGGGATCCACCAGATTCGCGGACCCGACCTGCACTGCCTTTGCGCCTGCCATCATCATTTCCAGCACATTCTCCGCGCTGCGGATCCCGCCGCAGCCGATCACCGGGACGCTGACCGCGCGGCTGACCTGATATACCGCGCGAAGCGCGACAGGGAACACCGCCGGTCCGGAAAACCCTCCCATCGTATTGGCGAGCACCGGACGTCCCGTCTTCAGATCGATCCGCATGCCCAGCAGCGTATTGATCGCCGTCATCGCGTCCGCTCCTGCCGCCTCGCATGCCCGGGCGATCTCCGCGATATCCGTCACATTCGGCGACAGCTTCGCGATCACCGGCTTTTTCGTCACCTTCCGGACGGCGCTGATCACAGACGCCGCCGCCCTGGGATCCGTTCCGAAAGCCATCCCCCCGCTTTTGACATTGGGGCAGGAGATGTTGACCTCCAGCCAGCCGACCATCGGCACAGCCTCCAGCTTCTCCGCGACCAGAGCGTAATCCGCCGGGCTCCCGCCGCAGACGTTCGCCATCACAGGCTTATGGAACACCTTCGCGAGCGTCGGAAGCTCTTCCGCGATCACCGCGTCCACTCCGGGATTCTGCAGCCCCACGCTGTTGAGCATTCCCTCCTCGCATTCCGCGATCCGCGGGGTCTCGTTCCCGAACCGCGGCGCCGGCGTCGTTCCCTTAAAGGAAAACGTTCCCAGCACATTGATATCATATATTTCCGCGAACTCCCTGCCATAGCCGAAGGTCCCGCTGGCGGCCATGACCGGATTATCCAGCCTGATGCCGCACAGCTGCACCCTCGTATCCGGTTTCCTGTCCTGATTTACTGTTCCTGCCAAAGGATCTCCCCCCTCTCCAGAACCGGGCCGTCCTTGCAGACCCGTTTGCTTCCTGTCTTCGTCCTGCAGGTGCACCCCATGCAGGCGCCGAACCCGCAGCCCATTCTCTCCTCAAAACTGAACTGGCCGGGGATCCCTTCAGGCGCCGCCTCGTCCGCCGCCCGCAGCATCGGCTTCGGGCCGCATGCGTAAACGCTTCCGTACTCAAGCCCCTTCATGGCGTCGGTCACAAATCCTCTGATCCCGAGGCTTCCGTCTTCTGTGGTGACAATCGGCGTTATTCCCAGCGCTTCAAACCGCTCTGTATAAAACGCGTCCCCCTCCGAGCGGAATCCGAGGATCACCATCGGACGGATCCCCTGCTCCGCCATCCTTCTGCAAAGGCAGTAGACAGGGGGCACTCCCACGCCGCCGCCGATCAGAAGCGGCTGCTTTTTTTCTTCCGGATCCGGCATGCGGTAGCCGTTTCCCAGCGGGCCGAGCACCTTCAGGCGCTCTCCCTCTGTCAACCGGCTCATCGCCTCCGTTCCCCGCCCGGCTTCCTTATATACCAGCGTGAGCCTCTGTCCGTCCCAGTCGCAGACCGAGATCGGCCGCCGCAGGAAAAAGCCCGGAAGGCTGACGCCGACGAACTGGCCCGGACGGAAATCCACTGC
>CADBRP010000211.1 GCA_902797095.1 uncultured Eubacteriales bacterium
AAAGGAGCAAAAGATTATGACTAAAGAACCGACTCTGATAATTATGGCTGCCGGAATGGGCTCCCGCTACGGGGGACTGAAGCAGGTAGAGAAGATGACGGATACCGGCGAGATCATTCTGGACTTTTCGCTTTATGACGCGATGATGGCGGGCTTTCAGCGGGCGGTCTTCGTGATCCGTGAGGAGCACCGCGAGATTTTCAGGGAGCTGGTGGACGAGCGCGCCGGCAGATTCATGAAGATCGAGTACGCGTATCAGAAGCTGGATGATATTCCGGAGGGAGCGGTGATCCCTGAAGGAAGACAGAAGCCCTGGGGAACGGGACACGCGATCTACGCCTGCCGCGAGCTGATAGACGGACCGTTCGCGGTGATCAACGCGGATGACTATTACGGGCCGGAGGGTTTCGCCAGCATTTATGATTATCTGGTTTCCCATGAAGACGGGGAGAAGATGAAGCTCTGCATGGCCGGATATATTCTCGCCAACACGATCACCGAGAACGGCCATGTGGCAAGAGGCGTCTGCGAGATGGATGAGAACGGATACCTGACCAGCATCACGGAGCGCACGAAGATCATGCGCCAGCCGGAGGGGATCTCGTTTACAGAGGACGACGGCAAAAGCTGGACGGTCCTTCCGGAGGACACGCTGGTCTCCATGAATTTCTGGGGCCTGTCCGGGGCGATGATCGACCGTATCGGCGACGGCCTCGGAGAGTTTTTCGAAAAGGAAGTTCCGGGGAACCCGCTGAAGAGTGAATACCTTCTGCCGTCCATCATCGACCGGCTCATCCGGGAAGGAAAAGCAGAGGTGAAGGTGCTGCAGTGCCATGAAAAATGGTGCGGCGTGACCTATAAAGAAGATAAAGAGGATGTAAAAAACGCCCTTCAGTCAAAGAAAGACAAAGGGCTGTATCCGCCGAAGCTCTGGAAATAGGGGCCGCGCCCGCCGGCATGGACGCCGGCCGCCGGCTGCGCCGATTGCGTGCCCGCCGGCCTACTTGAGCTTTTCAAGCTGCGCGTTATGGTTCGGGGCAATGATGGAATAATACCGGGCCATGTTCCTGCAGACCTTGTTGTCCCAGGTGGAGCTGGCCGCGTAGCGTTTGTTGACGTCAGTGATGCGGGTGCCGTTATAGAGGCTCGCGCCGGGCGTCAGGTAATTGTTCTGAAGCGCCCGCGCGACGACGTCGACGCATTCTGATTTGGATGAAAAGCCGCGACCGCCGAAGCCGAACATGTTGTTCGGGCGGAAGCAGATGGTTCCGTTGGCGCTTTCATGCGCGGCGATGGCCATTACGAAAAGGCAGTTGATGCCGTAATCCTGCTCGGCTTTGAGGAAGGCGTCCTCGATTCCGACGAAGGCGCCCCGGGAGACCAGCTTGAGATCAGCCAGCGTGACTCCGCTGGGTTTGCTGACGTCGAGGCTCCAGCACTGGTCGTAGGAATAGGCCGGGATGCTTTCCGTTTCGATGACTCTGGAAACAGTATCCTCACGGAGCGCGTCTCCCAGGTCGATCTCTTTGCCCGCGTCCGCGTTCTGCCTTGTCAGCTTTTTCTTCGCGGAATCCGCTCCGGCGTTGATCCGGTCGATGCCGTAATGGAGCGATCCATACCAGGCCCCGGCGCAGAGCGCGAGGATCAGGACCGCGATAAGGACTGTCTTTGCGGAAAGAATCCGCGGGCGGCTGCTTATAAGAAAGGTTCTTTTGTTATCCGGTTTCTGTTTATCAGTCATATCAATGGCTCCCTGCAGAATGACCCCGGGAAAGGGACCCGGCAGCCCGGACAGTGTCCGCCACTATTATAGAAGAAGATCAGCCAAATGGCAAATCCGCGGAACCGCGGAACCGCATGCGCGGAGCATTAAAGGAGAGTCTGTATGTATACCGCTTTGAAAATGATACTGTCGCTGATCCTTACGGTTTCCATGCAGGGCGCGATCTCAGACGCCACCGAGGTGTCGCCCGAGCAGGCGGCCGCCGAGTTTCTGGATGGCGTTTCTGTAATGCAGGAGGAGACGATGTCCCGTTACGCGGATAATTCCTATGTGAATTTTCTGATGAATGTGGAGGGGGATGAGGAGACCGTAGAGAGGATGCAGAAGGCGCTCCTTAAAAACTTTTCCTATAAAATAGTCGGGACGGAGGAGCGCGGAGACGCGGCCGTCGCCAAGGTCGATATTGAGAACTGCAAATTCAGCGGTGTGCTGGATGACTATGAGGAGGAATCCTATGAATATGTCACCGGCAATCTCTATGATGAGGACATCACCGACAAGGAAAAGCTTGCCGAAAAATGCCTGGACATCTATGTTTCCGAAATTGAATCCCGCGCGGAGAAGGGAAAGACGAAGACCTCAACGATATACATCCCGATGCGCAGCGACGGATATAACGGCTGGAATATTGATCTGGATGATGAGATCATGAAGAAGATCCTGGGGAATCTGTCCGTACCCGGAGATCTTCTGAAACAGGACGCAAAATGAAAAAATCCTTGCATTTGACAGGAAGTCGTGTATAATAAATGGGCACGCGTCTGCGTGCGGTTCCGGAAGGACGGCCGGAAGGCAGGCTCAAAAGCAGGCCGGGCAGGCCGCCTGACAAGCCGGAGCAATGATCCTTGCGATGGGAGATCCATCGCCATTTCAGTCCATAGGGAGGTGAAGTAATGACGAATTATGAAGTAATGTTCATCATCGATCCTGCATTGGAAGAGGAAGCCAGAACACAGGTTGTTGATGCTGTTAAAGGCGTCATCGCTGCAGAAGGCGAAGTCGGCAATGTAGACGAGTGGGGCATGAGAAAGCTTGCGTATCCGATCCAGAAGAAGCCGGAAGGATACTATGTCGTCATCGAATTCCAGGCGCAGCCGACACTGCCGAAGGAACTCGACAGAAGACTCAGGATTTCTGATCACATCATGAGACACATGATCGTCAACAAAGACGAGAAATAATCAAGAGGGGCTAATTATGAACAGTGTAGTACTGATTGGGAATCTGACAAGAGATCCGGAGCTGAGATATTCTACAGGGGCAAGCCAGACTGCGATCTGCCGTTTTACCGTAGCGGTCAATGACCGCCGCCGGAATCCGCAGACACAGGAATGGGAGGATAACGCCAGCTTTATTCCGATCGTGGTTTTCGGAAAAACAGCGGAAAACTGCGAAAAATATCTTGCCAAAGGGAGAAAGGTTGCCGTCAACGGAAGAATCCAGACAGGCAGCTATGTAAACAAAGATGGCAATAAGGTCTACACGACAGAAGTAATTGCCAGCAACGTAGAGTTTCTGGGAGGAAACAGAAGCGAAGGCTTCAGCCAGGACAGAGGCTTTGACCAGGGCTTCGGCCAGGGTTTCAGCCAGAGCCAGGCTCCGGCAGGCGGCTTCGGCCAGCAGGGACAGTACCAGGAAAGCCAGCCGCAGAACAGCAACGCCGGTGGTATCCCCACCGGATTCCAGGAACTTCAGGACGATGATATTCCGTTCTAAACGAAAGGAGAACATTCCATGGCAATGGATAACAGAAGACGCGGCGGCATGAGAAGAAGAAAAGTATGCCAGTTCTGCGCTGATAAGACAAAAGAGATCGATTACAAAGATGTTGAGACTCTGAAGAAGTTTGTCACAGAGAGAGGCAAGATTCTTCCGAAGAGAATCACGGGAACCTGCGCTATGCACCAGAGAGAAGTCACGAGAGCCATCAAGAAGGCGAGAATCGTTGCTCTGCTGCCGTATACACAGGACTAATCACCGATCACAGGCGAAACACAAACCCGGAGCAGATCCGGGTTTTGTTTTTTCCGGGGAACAGCCTGCTTTTGCGGGAAAGCCCCGCGGATGCGTGAAGAAAGTTGAGCGCGGGCCGCAGTTTATGATACAATATACTATCTATAGCAGTAATAATCCGGGAGTAATAATAAGATGTACGCAGGGAGAATAGAAAGGCTGATCAGCCGCTACTCGCCCATTCCCATGTGTTCGGTGAACATGCAGGGGAAGGTGACGAGAGCCAGCGGAAAGATTGCCGAGGTGTTCAAATATGACGGGATCATCGACGGCGATATTTTCGCGCTGACCGGAATCAAACTTCAGGAGATCCTTCGCGCGGCGGAGGAGGAACGGCCGCTGTTTCTGGAACGGAATGACAGGCAGTTCAAAATACTGAGCGCGTTCCTGGGCGAAGGCGATACGGCTTCGCTGCTGCTTTATTTCATTGACATCACGGATTACGAGGAACTTAAGGAAAAATACAACCGTGCGCAGCACTGCATCGTGCTGATCAGTGTGGATAATTTTGACGAGCTGGACGCCAACGCGGGCGAGGAATGGGAAGTGGAGCTTTCCTCCGAGATCGAGAAATTCATCCGTTCCTGGGGTACAAAGCTCGGCGCGTCGATCACCCGGTACAGAGACCATCTGTACATTTTCATCATGCTGCAGGATAGCTATGAGCAGCTGGTGGAATCCAACTTCAGCATGCTGGATGAGGCCAGGCAGATCGAATCCGGAGCCGATTTCCCGGTATCGCTGAGTATCGGTGTCGGTATCGGCGGAGAGACGCCGGCGGTCAATGACCGTTACGCGCAGGACGCGCTGGACATCGCCCTCGGCAGAGGCGGCGACCAGGCAGTGGTCAAGCGCGGGGATGATCTGGAGTATTACGGCGGCAGCACACAGGGCGTTGAAAAGAGCAACAAGGGGAAATCCCGCCTGATCGCCCACGCGCTGCTGGCGCTGATGAACCAGTCCTCCAGAATATTCATTATGGGGCACAAGAATCCGGATATGGACTGCTTCGCGGCGTCTCTTGGCATCAGCAGGATCGCGGCCTCAATAGGAAAGGAAACCTACATCGTGCTCGGCGAGTACGACGAGACGATGAACGATCTGGTGGCAAGCGCCAAGGCGCTCGGAGATCATGAATTCATTTCCGAGGAAAAAGCCCTGTCGCTGTACAGAGACAACTCCATGGTAGTCGTCCTGGACACCCACAGGCCCAGCCTGGTGGAAAGCATGGAGCTGATTGAAAAATGCGAAAAGCTGGTGGTCATCGATCATCACCGGCGCGCGAAGGATGTGCTGAAAAACCAGACGCTGTCGTATATGGAGCCCTACGCTTCATCGGCTTCCGAGCTGGTTTCCGAGGTCGTTCAGTACGCCTGTGAGAAGAAGACCCTGAAGAAGGTCGAGGCGGACGCGCTTCTCGCCGGCATCATGCTGGACACCAACAGATTTGCTGTAAAGGCAGGTGTGAGGACGTTTGAAGCGGCTTCATGGCTCCGCAGATCCGGAGCGGATCTGCAGACAGTGCGCAGATATTTCCAGGCGGACGCGGAGAATTTCAAGATCCGCGCGGCCTGTGTCGCGAACGCCAGAATCCTGAACGGCTGCATCGCGATGTCGATCTACGAGGGGCGCAACGTCAATTCGCAGATCGTGAACTCTCAGGTGGCGGATGAGCTTCTGACCATCAAGGGAATCGAGGCGAGCTTCGTGGCGGGACAGGATCAGAACGGTGAGACCGTGGTGAGCGCCAGATCTCTCGGAGGGATCAATGTCCAGCGGATCATGGAGAAGTTCGGCGGCGGCGGCCATCTGAACACAGCGGGCGCGCGGGTTTCAATGACGCCGGAGGAGATATTGGCTGAAATCGAGGAATTCTTCAAAACTACACAATAGGAGGATAAAATAATGATAGTAATTCTGCTGCAGGACGTGAAAGGCAAGGGCAAAGCCGGAGATGTAGTCAAGGTCAGCGACGGATATGCCAGAAATATGCTTCTGCCGAAGGGGCTTGCCAAGGAAGCGACCCAGGGCAATGTAAGAAATCTGGAGAAGCAGAAGGCGATAGCCGAGGAGAAGCGTGAGGAAATGAGAGCGAAGGCGGTCAAGCAGGCTGAGGAGCTTTCAAAGATCACGCTGAACATCAAGTCCAAGGGCGGAGAGAACGGAAAGCTGTTCGGCTCCATCACAGGAAAGGATATCGCGGAAGCTCTGAAGGAGCAGGAGAATATCAGTATCGATAAAAAGAAGATCGACATGGACGGGCCGATCAAGCAGACCGGAGTGGAGACCGTAACGGTCAAGCTGTTCCAGGATGTTTCGGCGAAGCTGAAGGTGTCGGTCACAGTATAGGATATATAAATGGAAGGCAGAGTACCTCCGCACAGCGCGGTAGCGGAAAAATCAGTTCTTGGAGCGGCGATGCTGTCAAAGAACGCCCTGTTTGACGTGATGGAAACAGTCAGACCCGGGGATTTTTATGATGCGAACAACAAGGAGATCTTTGCCGCGATCCTGGAGCTGGCAAGGCGGAACGCCGCAGTGGACACTGTGACGGTATCCGAGGAGCTGAAGCGGAGAGGCACCCTTGAGATCGTCGGAGGAAGAGCTTACGTGGCGTCCCTCTCATCAGAGACCCCGACCGTTTCCAACGCGGCGGAATACGCGAAGATCGTAGCCGAGAAGGCTTCGATCCGCAGGCTGATCGAGGTGTCCGATGATGTGGTCAGCAAAGGCTACGAGGGGACTATGGATCCGGGCTCGCTTCTGGATTTCGCGGAAAGCGGGATCTTTGAGATCTCCCAGTCCCGCCAGAAGGGACAGTACACGCATATCAAGGATGTTCTGCTTGAAAACATCGAGATCATAGACAGGGCGGCTCAGATGGAGGGCGGCCTGACAGGAGTGACCACAGGGTTCAGGGATCTGGACGAAAAGACCTCCGGGCTTCAGAAGTCCGATCTGATCATCCTGGCCGCGCGTCCGGCGATGGGCAAGACTGCCTTTGCGCTGACGCTCGCGCTGAACGCTTCGTCAAAGGGCGGCGCCTCGGTGCTCGTGTTCAGCATGGAGATGGCGAAGGAGCAGCTGGGGCAGCGGCTTCTCGCGATGGAATCCAGGGTGGATATGCAGAAGCTTAAGAAGGGGAAACTCGACCGGCGCGACTGGGATGATATCAACGACGCGCTGACGGTGCTTTCAAAGGCGAATATCCACATCGACGACACGGCGGGCATCAGCATCATGGAGATGAAGAGCAAATGCCGGCGCCTGAAGGCGGAAGCCGGTCTGGATCTCGTGATCATAGACTATCTGCAGCTGATGAATCCGGAAGGCAGGGCGGACTCCAGAACACAGGAGATCTCCGTGATCTCAAGGAATCTGAAGCTTCTGGCCAGAGAGCTGGACTGCCCGGTCATCGTGCTTTCGCAGCTGTCCAGAGCGCCGGAGACGAGGACCGATCACAGGCCGATGCTTTCGGACCTGCGTGAATCGGGGTCCATTGAGCAGGACGCGGATATCGTTCTGTTCCTTTACAGAGATGAATATTACAATAAGGAAGAGGCTGTTCCGGGAGAATGCGAGGTGATCATCGCCAAGCAGAGGAGCGGCCCGACCGGAACCGTCCATGTCGCGTGGCTGGAAAAAATCACGAAGTTCGTGGACAGCGCCGGAAGCATTGCAGGGATATAAACGTCGGAAATGGCATTTTATACAGAAAAAATCAAAGACATCTTTCTGCTGGACACCCCGGTGGAAAATATCTTTATCAATGAATACGCGGCGTCCGCGCCCGGCGATTACATCAAGGTGTACCTTTTTGCCAGGATGTACGCCGAGCTGGGAGAGCCGCTGACCGGAGAAGACATCGCCAGACAGCTGAACATTGAGCACGAGGATGTGCTGAAAGCCTGGAACTACTGGGAAAAGACGGGGGTTATCAGGAAGCATATGAAGGGCTCGGAGAACAGCTTTGAATATGATGTTGAGTTTCTTGTGCTCAAAGACAGGCTTTACGGCGAAAGCGGACGGACGGAAGCGCCGGCGGCGCAGAATATCGGTTCGATGATGTCTGATCCATTGATCAGGGATATGATCTCCGGGATCGAACAGATCACAGGAAAGGTGTTTAACAGTTCGGAGATGCAGGAGATATTCTCCTGGATCGAGGAGTATCAGGTGCAGCCGGAGGCGATTGCTTACGCCTTTGCGTACTGCGGAAAGAAAAAGAAGACGGATGTCCGCTATGTCGGACGTGTTGTAAGAGACTGGGGAAGCAGAGGCCTGAAGGAGATTCCCGCGATAGAGGAATATCTGGGAGGGCTGGACAGGAAGCATACCCGCAACCGCCGGATCTTCCGCGCGCTCGGTTTTTCGAGAAACGCGACGGAAGAGGAGGCACGGATCATGGACAGCTGGTTCGAAGAAATGAACCTGACCATGGAGACGGTGCTGGCGGCCTGCGCGAAAACTTCCGGGATCAACAACCCCAACATCAACTATGTAAACAAGGTGCTTGCCGGATGGCAGCAGGAAGGCCGCGCGCAGCACGGCGGCGGGGATGACTCGCAGCCGGCTCCGGGTGAGATCATGCGTTATTATGAGACCCTGCGGACGCTGAATGAACAGGAAGCGGACCTGCGCAGGGAAGAGGTTTACCGCGCGGTGCCGCGGATCAGGGAGATCGACGAGGGAATCGGGCGGCTGAACAAGGATCTGTCCAGACTCATCATCTCCGATGCCGTTGACAGAAAGGAATCGGCGGAAAAAATCAGAGAAGAAATGAACGGGCTGAACACCGAAAAGGCGTTTCTCATGACCGAGAACGGATTCGAGCCGGATTATATGGAGATCCGGTTTGCGTGCCCGGACTGTGAAGACACAGGGATACTGAAAACAGGAGAAAAGTGCCAATGCTTCACGAAGGTGACCAGAGACCGGATCAGGGAGATCTCGGAAAGGGCAAAGGAACTGAGCTCAGCACAGAGACAGGCAGGAACGCGCTTCTGACAGACAGTGAGAACGCGAGAAAAATATTTGAGGAAATACAGGATCTGAGACGAAGCCTGAGCGGGCTGAAGACGTCAGACTCAGAGGAAACTCCCGGAGGCGGCCTTAAAGGAAAGGACGCTGCTGAGGAGGATATTGTCGTTCAGGAAGAAAAAGCCGGCGGGGCGGGCCCGGAAGAGAAGCTCGCTGAAGCGGATTCTTCTGAGGCGGCGTCTGAGAAAGCGGCTGCTGAGAAAGCGCCTGAAGCGGCGGCCCCTGGGGCTGCGGCCGAGAAACCGTCTGCTGCCGAAGAGACTGCGGCCGAGAAAGTGTCTGCTGAGGCGGCATCTGGAGGCGCGAAGGCAGCAGAATCCGCGCCGGAGAAAACAGCTTCCGGCAGCCGGGAAAAGGA
>CADBRP010000212.1 GCA_902797095.1 uncultured Eubacteriales bacterium
GATGGGCAAAAGCACGGATGTGATTTCCCTGTACGCCGGCCAGAAGATCGGCGGGCTTCTGAACGCCACCTTCGGCAACGCGACAGAGCTGATCATCGCTTTCGTCGCCATGAAAGCCGGGATGTTCGATGTCGTCAAGGCTTCCCTTGCCGGTTCAGTGATCGGAAACATCCTTCTGGTGCTCGGCATGTCGATGCTCGCGGGCGGACTGAAGTTCAAGACCCAGACATTCAGCAAAGGCTCCATCAACATCACCTCAAGCATGCTGCTGTTCGCGGTGCTGGGTCTGTCGATTCCCGCGATCTTTACGCATACTATGCCTGAAGCCAGCCTGAACACGAGGTTTGAAGGGCTCAGCGTCATCATCGCGGTCCTGATGCTTCTGATCTATATCATGCAGTTTGTGTTTTCCTTCGTCACCCACCGCGATCTGTACGAGGATTCCCTGGAATCCGCGGAGGAGGAAAAGCCCTCGATGAGTCTCCGCGCGGCCATCTGCCTTCTCATCGCGGCGACGGTATGCATCGCGGTCCTCTCCGAGATCTTCGTCGGTACGGTGGAACCGATGGCGGAAAGCGCCGGACTTTCCAAGACATTCGTTGGCATCATCCTCGTCCCTATCATCGGCAACGCGGCCGAGCATTCCACAGCGATCATCATGGCATACAAAAACAAGATGAACGCGGCTGTCGAGATTGCCCTTGGATCCAGCCTTCAGATCATCCTGTTTGTCATTCCGGTCCTTATCCTGCTCAGTCTTTTCTTCACGCCGATGAGCATCGTGTTCACGCCGTTCGAGCTTGTTTCCGTAGCGGCATCCGTCCTCATCGCGAACCATATCGCCTCCGACGGCGAATCAAACTGGCTGGAGGGACTGCAGCTCGTGGCAGTCTACGTGATCATCGGCACGGCGTTTTTCTTCGTTTAGCGCCGAGCCGCTGAACGCCCGGGATCAGTCGAAATAGTCGCTGTCCTTCACTCCTTTTGCCAGCGCGGCGATGATGATTCCTCCCGCTATGACAAGCCCTGCCTTCAGAAGATTGCTTTCAGTGAATTCCGTCCCCTTTTTCCCGGACGGTCCGCTGGTTTTAAGATCTTTGCTTTTGTTTTTCTGTTCCCACACTGTGGGGCCGTTTGAATTGCTCACTTTCTTTTCCTCCGTTCAGTTTTTCCGGTTATAGTTTTTTGGGGCGTATGCCCGTTATTTCCATGCTGTCCGGCCTGACCCGGCAGGTGAAGAAAACCACCTCCACGCCGGCCTTAAGCGCGTCTTCCATGGCGTCCGCGAACTCCGGATGAGTGTTCCTGTTGGGGCGGACTTCGGTGACGCCCTCCATCTGTATCACAAAGGCGAGTATCGCCCGGTATCCCTCTTCCCTTGCCCTGATCAGCTCCCGGATATGCTTCACGCCTCTTAACGTCGGGGCATCCGGGAAATAACCGATGCCGCCGATCTCAAGGGTGCATCCCTTGACTTCCATCAGACAGCGCCCGGAACCGTCCGGTTCCTTTTCCATGTAAAAATCGACCCGCGAGTCCCCGTAGGAATATTCGGGGACGACCCGGCTGAAGCCCTGCCCTTTAAGCCACTCCGAAACCGCCTTGTTCGGCGCCTGGCTGTCTATATTGAACAGCACCCCGTCTTCCTTCCGCACCGCCACGAGATCATATTTCGTTTTTCTCCCCGCGGTCCCGGGCGCGGTAAGCCATACTTCGCTGCCGGGGATCAGAAGCTCCCTGCATCTTCCGGTATTTTTCACATGCACCTTTTCCCTTTGTCCGCCGATCTCAACCTCCGCGATGAACCGGTTCGGCCTGCTGAGGAAAACAGCGCGGGTAATATTATCGTATTTCATATGATTTGCCTTAAGCGTATCAGCTGATACGCTGATACCCCGATCATCACAAGCCCGAACAGTATCAGCGGCACCATTCCGTCGTAAAACGCGGTCATCGGCTCAAGATCGTAGTACTTCAGGTAGCATATCATCCCCGCGGCAGCCGCCGCCAGAACGATCACCGCCAGAACGGCATATGCGCGCATGCTGAAAACCCCTTCCCCGCGAAGCGCTCCCAGGGCGCAGATCTCCATGCAGACCCAGAACACGATCAGCATCAGCTCGGTCGTCACCTGCCGGTGCATCAGCACATTGGTAAGCACCAGAAGAATGGCGTACGCCGCGGCTCCCGCAGCGATGATGAATATATACCGGACCGGGCTCTCCGCCTGGCTGCAGCCGTTTATGATCATCGCAAGGCCCGCGATCCCAAAGGCAGCGGTAATGAGAAACAGCGCCCCCTTCACGGATGCCGCCGCGTCATAACCCGGCCTGAACGCGACGCTCCACCAGATCAGATATACAGCGCAGCATGCCGCAAAGAGCAGGTTTCCCGCAAGTATCCTGCCTGACACGCCGCTAAAATCAATGAACATTTCAGTATTGCCCTTCTTTCTGCCAGATTCCCCTTAATCAGCGCTTCTGCGGATCAGCTCCTTCGCCATGTTCAGCATTTCATCCGCGGCCTCCTTCGGCGACAGGATCCGAATCCCTCCGCCGAACTGAAAGACCCAGGCATAAAACGTCGGGCTGGGTGAGACCTCCACCTCGGCCGTAAACCTTTCTCCGCCGATCCTTTTCGTCTCAATTTTTGTTCCGAACCTGTCCGCGATATATTTGGCCAGGTCATTCCTGACCTCCAGCGTTACTTTGACCCGTTCTTTTCCCTCGAACATGTCAAATACCGGCTTCGAGTAATCCTCCAGGCTGAAACCTTCCGGCCGTTTCACTGCCTTTTCGTCAAGCATCCGTGGCCGCGCCATCCGGTCCACCCTGAACACGGAAACGTTTCCGTGCTTTTCCGACCATCCGACGGCATAATAGTTATCCTCATTCCAGAGCAGTCCATAGGGGCTCAGCTCATAGACCTCTCCGTCATTTCGCAGTGTCTCATTAAGCTCCGGAGTGTACTCGGTGTACTGAAAGCAGATCTTTCTCCGCTGCGTGATCGCTTCGTTTACCGTATCGACCGCGTAGTAGATCTGTTCGTTTTTCGGCTTGATCCTGTTGGTGGCGTTGATGTTTCTGCGCAGCTCCTTTTTCTGATACTCGCTGGACAGGTCCGCCAGTTTTCGTCCCAGTTCCCTGCTTTTTTTCTGCGTGATGAATCTGGAAGCGGAGACCGCGTCTATCAGAAGCTTCAGTTCGGTCATTTCAAACTGGCGCTCCCCCTGGAAATAGTAATTTGGCCGGCTGACGATCTTTACGATATCGATGCCCAGCTCCTGCAGGAGACGGATATCGCCGCGCAAAGTCTTCTCATTTGCCGGAACATCGTGCTTCTCCAGATATTCAAGGATCTGAACACCTGTCATGGGATGATCCTGGTCTGTATGCCTGTAAAACATCTGTGCCAGAACCACCAGCCGGGCCTTGACCATGTTTTTATCTTTCGGTTTTCCTGCCGGCATGACTCCCTCCTTCCGGACTTCCGCTGTTTTATTTATAATACTACACCTGTATTTATCTGACAATCCGGATTGACATCTAAAAGGAACCTATCTACCGCTTTTAATCGGGCTGGATTTTGCTGCCGCAGGAAAAAAGCACAAAAAAGCAAAAAGCAGCTGCCGCGCGTCTCTCCGGATTAAACGCGGCAGCTGCTGTCTGAAACAACCTGCCCCCTACATTGCTGCCTTCGCCAGCTTACTGTTTACCCTTGTCGTTACTTCGAGATAGTATGCCTCGTCTGCTTCAGAGAGTGAATCCGAATCGATCGCGTCGATTTTCTTGCTGAACTCACTGTATTTCTGCATCATCTCTGTGTAATCGCCAAGCATGGAAACGGCATCGTCGCTGTTCTCATACTTTTCCATAAACTCGATGTAGTCATCCATGAAGGCTTCGTAGTCGTCCATGGACTCCTTGAAATCGGGAGATACTCCGCCGGAATCACTGCTGCTTTTGTTATCTTCCCCGGATCCTGCGTCTTCCCCGGAGCCGGCGTCTTCCGCCTCAGTTGCTTCCGAGGTTTCGGTATCTTCGGTATCCTCAGTTTCCTCGGCCTCTTCTTCATACTCCTGCACATATTCGGGGCATCTCAGGGAAATGCTCATATCGGTGCCGCTGTTATAGACATTCACTTCCCAGCCTTCTTTGTTCCGCGCGGTATAGTCATAGTCACTGTCGTACTGCGAGAAGTCCTTTTTCTCAGTGAACCCCTTTTCCGCGCAGGCGTCGATGTATTCCTTGCAGTAGCCAGCGCTTTCAATCTTTACGTCAACATACATGCTTTCGCCTTCATCAACTGACAAAGATGTGATGCTGCCCTTCGGTTCAGGGAGCATTGCCGCAGTCTCACTGTCCGCCGGCCAGCTGTAGGTCTCCTCATCCGTGCTGCTGTCTCCGCATCCCGCCAGCGCAAAACAGACAGCAGTCATGATAAGAAACGCCGTAATGAAACAAATACGCTTTTTCATATTTTTCCTCCTCATGATCACCATTACCTCGTTTGTTCAACTGTACATCGCGTTGCGGCAACGAGGTCAATACCTTTCTTCATGAGGAGTTTTCAGAAGCAGAAAGAGGTCATCCCCTCCCGGCGCCCCGCGCGTCCTTTATCAGATGGACGCACCCGATCGCCGCGTAGATCAGGACGATCACGAACACGGAAAAGACAGCGTAACCGGCGAGATACACCGCATCTCCGGTCACCGAAGCGATCCATTCCAGCGGCGTTCCCTTCGGCGGCCAGTTCACAAACATGTAATTGCAGTGAAAGATCCGGTCGAACAGATACACCGGCGGCACTGTACAGAGGAGAAACAGAAAATCATAATGAATGTGGCGGATGCTGAGCCTGACCTGCTTTTGCGAAAGGCAAAGCAGCGGATAAAGCACCAGCAGGCTGTGCCAGACATACCCGTACAGATTCATGAAATTAAAGACAGGATAAAGATGCGCCCAGTCCGGAAACAGAAGCGCGGCGATGGAACCGGGCAGGATCAGCGTAACGGCGATCTCCCCGAAGACGCCTTTCCAGCGGGCGGTTTTTGAGTGCGCGTAAAGCAGGAAAACGAACAGCCCCAGACTGCACAGGTGCAAAGGCAGGTATCCCGCGCCGAAGCGTCCCGCCTGGATCAGAAACAGGTCCTTGAAGCATTCGAGGGCGGCCATGACCCAGGGAATGACGCGCATCCATAAATTCTTCCGCTCCTCCGGCATCCGGCGAAAAAGAAAGAGAAGAACCGCGATCAGCAGAGCGCAGACAGCCAGAGTCGCCCAGTGCTGCGGGCTGAACCTTCCATAACCCAAGCCCTCCGGCAGTTCTTCATACTGCAGCCAGAAATACTTCATCCTACTCAAACCGAGCGGTAATGGGCGGTCCCGAAGAACACTTCGTGGAAGAACCTTCTGGTATTTTCCGCGCCCAGCGCCTTTGTGAACAGATCCGTGGAAACGCCTCCCTCATCGATCAGCCTGTCCGCGTAATCCCGGTTGATCTCCCACTTGCGGCGCAGGTCATCCCCTGTAAGCGCAGGGCTCTTTTCAGCCATATCAATAAAGATCTCCAGAAATTCCTTAAAATACTGAACGGACCGTTCATCCTGATCCCTGCCGAATGCCTTCACGCAGCAGACCGGCCGGATCCCGTCATACCAGCCGGGACGCGGGGGAATATCCTGCATCCCCTCCATCTTCTCCGCGAAGTCGCCGAACGCCTTGATTCCGGCGTCATATACGGCGTCATGAAAAACGGAGAGATCGTATATCTCCAGCAGCATAAACCGATTCTCTCCGTTATAAACGTAATCCGCGGACAGCATAGGCAGGTTTTTCGTGTACGGCATGATGACAAAGGAACTCAGCTGGTTTTCCTCTGACTCCGCAGCAGTCATGAGCAGCAGGTTCCCCAGCCCTTCTATATCATAGCGCCGCGCGCGGTGCGGGCGCCCTCCGATGACCGGATCTGCCAGGGCCGGATCCGAAGGCTGCTCCTTTACGCTGTAATGCCCGCGCAGAAGCGAAAGCCCCTCCTCCAGCCTGGCGCCGATCCATTTCCTGTTTTCTTCAGTATAACTGACGCGTTCTTCCATCATCTTCTGTCTCCTTTACAGATTATCCGCGCGGCTTTACGCGGATGTCAGACTCTGCTTCAATTATACTTTATTCTGTTTCTTTTCGGACAGGTTTCGCGTATTTTTCTTTTTGCGGGTTCCGCGCTTCCGCGCGTCAGACATACTCTGTCTCTTCATCCTCCGCGCTCTCCCTGATCACCTCTCTGATGACCTCGTTCAGCGCGGCCGCCTCAGTCTCGCTGATCCCGTCACCGGAAGCAAAGGGATCCGTCCCCAGTGAAACCGCCAGCGTCTCCGCGACGAAGATCCTGTGATCGAGCCCGCTGCGTTCCTTCCTCATTTTTTCCAGGCTTTTCACCACCGTTTCCCGGTATATCTTTTCATCATTGATCGCGAACCCGATCTCTTCCACCGGGATCCTGATGTACCTGAGCAGCATCAGTTTCTTGAGTTTTTTCACAGCCTCCTCATCATAAAACCACTGCCTGCGTCCAGTGCTTTCCCGCCTGGTCGGAGGCAGTACCCCTTTCGCGTTATAGTAACGCAGCGCATTCTCCGTAACGCCGATCATTTTTGTTACTTCCTTCATTGTCCACAGTGACATGGCAAACCTCTCTTTCCTACTCTACATCTCGTCGCTGCGACGAGGTCAATACCTGAAAACGAATTGTTCTCTCTTATAGGCGTTGTAATTTTCGCGAGGTTTGCCGCGGATAAACCGCACTAAAAAACGGCCGGCGTATCCGCCGGCCGTCTGCCGAATTTCTATAGATTATCTGTCAGATTCCGCTGCTGCAGCTGATCATTACGTTCAGGCGGTCATCTGGATATGATCGCGAGGGTATTCTGATCTGGCTTTCCGCCGAAGAACTTGTCCAGCACTTTCCCGAAGACCTTCGTATCCGGATCCGCCGCCTGAAACAGCGTCATGCTTGAACGCAGCTTCATATCATCCGGCGATCCCATGATGCTCCTCGCGTCCAGATCGTGCTGAAGCAGAGCCTCCGATATCTCCACCAGGCGGCTTCTGAGCGTTTCATTCTCCAGATACTGCTTCGCCTCATCCAGGCTTTTCAGGGCATAAAACCTCGATGTGCTGCTGAAGCCAAGTCCCGCAATCTGCGGAAAGATGTACCAGATCCAGTGGCTGGTCTTCCGTCCGTTCCTGATCTCCTTAAGCGCCTGTTCATAGGACCCGTACGGCCCGTTCTGCGCTTTGAGGTATTTGTCCGCGTCAAAAGTGCTCATCATTCCTCTCCTTTCTGTAAACTCAGGTATTCCCGTTCACAGCTGATCATATTTGGCCGCGGATCCCCGGGCCTTCTCAACCGGATATTTCTGTTCGTTTTTATCCATCTTAGCGTTTATGATCTCGTCCGGATCCAGCCCAAGCTTATCCAGCATGTTCTGGCAGTAGACGATCACATCCGCCAGTTCCTCCCTGACATGATCCAGATCGAAATCCGTGTCGCTCCACTGGAAGCACTCCAGCAGCTCATTGGCCTCGATGCTGATGGATTTGGCAAGGTTGGACGGAGTGTGGAACTGATCCCAGTCCCTGTCCTCTGTGAATTTCCGTATGCGGTCTATGGTCTCCTGTTTCACCGGTCTTGTCTCCTTGTCTCCTGATCTTCTTATATATATCCTCATTCAAGTATCTTCGCGGGTGTCCAGCGCAGATAATCTCCAGACACCAGCTGATATTCGATCCCGTTCATTTCTCCCAGGATGCTGTCATGAAACCTCATCTCGCCATGGCTGTGGGCGTATATCACCTTCTCCGCGCCGTACTCCTCCGCCATATCCGTGAAAGCGCTCTGCCTCTGCAGGATATTCGTCGGCGGATAATGAAGAAACATAATATATCTTCTGTACCCCGCTGCCTTTGCAAGCTCAAAAGAAGCGCGCAGCCTCTGAAGCTCCCGCTCCACAAGCCGCTCCGCGTGCTCCTCATTCTCCTCGTCCCAGCCGATGATCCGTCCGCGCCCGTCCAGATAAAACGGCCCCTCAAAGGTAAAGCCTTTCGTTCCGACGATCGCGTGATCCCCATAGGCTTCAAAACTGTCCTGCAGAAACGACAGCTCCGGCTGATACTTTTCGTTCAGCCTCCCGGTCTTCTTCACATCCCAGAACTGGTCATGATTTCCCCGGATCAGGATCTTCCTCCCCGGAAGCGCCTTGATGTACTCCAGGTCCTGTTCGCATTCCTCCAGCTTTTTTCCCCAGCTGTGGTCTCCGACCAGCACCAGCGTATCATCTTCGGTCATCATGGAAAGGCAGGCCTTGCGAAGCTTTTCCTCATGCTTTTTCCAGATCCGTTCCCGTCTCTGGCTTTTTGATCTGACCTCGCTCTGAAAATGCAGATGCAGATCCCCTATCGCGTACAGTGCCATGGCTGTCTCTGAACCTCCTTTTCCGGACCCTGTCCGGCTGTCTATATCATACCACAGCGCGGTCGTTCCAAGACCGGTTTTTCTATGTTATAATCACTCCGGGAGGTGAAAACCATGAATAGTGAAAATATGAAAGCCCAGGCGGAAGGCATCCTGGAAAACGGAAAAGCAAAAGCTGCCGCGATCCTCGAGGACGGCGGCAAGATGGATCAGCTTCTTAATCAGGTGGAGGAGAAGCTCGCTTCTGTTCCAAAGGCAGGCGAATACCTGGCGGATGTTCCCCGCATGATCTCTCTTCTCAAGGATTACATCCAGAAGGATTACATGGATGTTCCCAAGAGCACTCTGATCATGATCGTTGCCGCGCTGCTCTATCTGGTAAATCCCAGAGACATCATTCCGGACAGATACCTCGGCGTCGGCCTGCTCGATGACGCGGCGGTGGTCGCTGCCTGCATCGCGCTTACAAAGAAAGAACTCGGCGAATACGACGCCTGGAAAGACGCAAAGGCAGAAGCGGCACAGCCTGAAGCGCAGGCGTAACAGGAACGTCCCGGCTGTCAGATCAGCTGCTGGTTGTTGATCACGAGCCTGAAGCGAAGGCCCAGGGTTTCCGCTGCTTTTCTGCAGAGGATCATGCGGTCCAGGAAGATCTCGAAATAATCCATCACGGAACCGTATCCCGTATCGATGGAGAGCTTAAGCTGAATGGATTCAGTTTCTTCAATGATGGCCAGCTCAGCCTCCGTGACGGAATAGTTTACCCGGTCATGTATGTCAAATGTGGATTTGTCTGTGTTCCGCACACGGTTCCTGCGCACATCACTCTTGTCGGCAAGGATCAGCGCGGCCGCAAGCGGGCTGACGGGAACGCCTGTCCCCTCGTCATGGTTTCCGATGGCGGATACGATCATCCCGATCTCATCCGGCGGAAAACCGAGACGGTCCAGGATCCTGAACGCCATGACAGCGCCTGACTGGCTGTGTTCCACGCGGTTTACCAGATTTCCGATATCATGGAGATATCCGGCGATCTTCCCAAGCTCAACGGTACGCTCGGAATAGCCCAGCGTTTGCAGGATATACCCTGTTTTCTCGGCAACCGCGGTCACATGCGCGAAGCAGTGTTCTGTATATCCCAGCGCCCGCAGCGAGATGTCCGCCTGTTCTATATAAGTGTTGATCTCTTTGTTATTTTTGATTTCCTGATAATTCATTGTTCAGCTCCATTTCAAAGATACGCTGATCATCAAAGCAAATAAACAATCGCCCCGATGGCTCTATCATACCATAGGGGCGATTATTTTCAGACCTGTTTTTGCCTGTCAGCTGATTAATTCGAACTCACCGATTACCGGAAGCGGATCCGTCCGCCATGTGGCCGCTCTGTATATGCCCATGATGATCAGCACCAGAGCCGCGAATCCCACAAGACCCGAAAGCGTATCCCCGAAATGAGGAATCATCACGCACAGCCCTCCCGCGATCTTCAGCAGGTTGATCATAAGCGCCTGATTCAGATGATGCGACACAAAGGCGTCCGCTCTGTCTCTGACCAGGAACGCGATGATCCATCCGATCCATGTGATGTACGAAACAATAGCCAGTGTTCTGGATTTTGATTCGATCTGATACATTTTATCTGAACCCCCTTTTATTATCTGATATTAAATCGTCTGCGCTGTATTTTCTTCTGTGACTGTATAGTAACCCGTTTTTCAGGGCTCTTAAATCGCAGAACCCGCGCAAACGAGGGGCTGATTACCGAAAGATCCGCGGAAAATCCCGGGTTTTTCACGGCAGCGTGTGTTTTTATCCCATAGAAAAACAGCCGGCTCACTGAACCGGCTGTTTTTTCGTTATCTGATTTTCCTTTCACAGAGCGCCTTTACCGCGTCGACATCCGCAGGGAGCCAGTCCACGCTCCATATGTGCTCCCGGTCAAGCCACTTCGCGGCCTCGTGTTCCCGAAGCGTCAGGCTTCCCTCCACAACAGAGCAGATATAGCAGTGCATCTTCAGATGGAATCCGGGATAATCCTGCTCGACCGTGCAGAGATGTTCTCCTATTGAGATCTCTGTATCAAGCTCTTCCCTGATCTCACGCGAAAGCGCCTTCTCCGGCGTTTCCCCGGGCTCGACCTTGCCGCCTGGAAACTCCCATCCGTCCTTGAACTCCCCGTATCCGCGCTGTGTGGCGAATACGTTTCCGTCCTTTATGATTATGGCTGCCGCGACTTCTACTGTCTTCATGATATCTGCGGTTTGATTCTCTTAAGTTCTGTGATCAGCTTCTGCCGGCATCCTGTTACAGGGACAGTTTCACCGGATCCCAGCCTTCATCCTTATACTCAGTCACTTCGAGCTTATTGGCCTTAACGAAATTCGCGACAGTCTCTGTCCTTAACTTATTTCTCGCGTCGCTGTCTCCGTTGACCTTCATGAACTCATCGTATTTGTCGCCGAAGATCTCTTTTGCGGAAGGCTCAAATTCGCCGCCGTCCTTTACAGGCTCAAAGCTTTCGACAGTGTACCCGTCTTCATCCTTTACAAGGTGCATCTTTCCGGGATGGTTTCCGCCGGATTTTGACATCAGAGTAGTTCCGTCGATCTCGTAATTGTCGATCCAGAAATCTCCTGTAACATCCACACTGCCGTCTTCGTTTTCGGTCTTTTCGATAATCGTTACTGTAGGAATGCTTACCAGGTTTTCCGCGTCATAATCCGCGGAGATGGTTTTTGCCACATACTCATAAACCGCTCCTTCGACCGGATCTTCTCCCGCGTATCCATACATGCTGTAATACGGGAGCGCCTCTTCATCAGTCGGCTCAGCCTCTGTCGCTTCAGTCTCTGTTGTCTCCTGCTCGGTCGCTTCTGTTTCTCCGGTGTCCCCGCCTCCGCAGGCAGTCAGGCCGATGCACGCAAACACCGTAATAATTCCGAGCAATACAATTAATTTCTTTTTCATTGTATCTCTCCTTTTATGCAATCAATGCAGTCTTTTATCACGGTGCTATTATAGCATACGGAGACCTGAGAGTTTTATCTTTTTCTGCCGCGTCTGCGGAAATCCTCTCTGACCTGCTCAAGGCATTCTTCATCGTATTCCTCCATCCTGGACATCCTCATCATTACTCCGCTGAAGGCTTCGTAATTTCTCCTGATACCCTCCCCGTCATTGACGAATGAAGCGGATCTGGAAGCGTCGATGCCTATTCTGGCTGCTTCGCCCACTGCGTCCATGTTGGCTCCCAGGAACAGGAACTCCCATCCGTACTTTTCCTTCTCGCGCTCGATCATCATCTTTACCCTGCGGCGGGAATACTCATAGCTTGAGTTCTCCATTCCGTCGGTATTGATGACAAAGAGCGTCCTCTGCGGCACATCCTCAGGCTTCGCGTACTTATGGCACATCGCGATGTGGCGGATCGCCCGTCCTATGGCGTCCAGGAGAGCCGTGGAACCTCTGACGTAGTACTCGTCTTCCGTGAGCGGTTCGACCCTGCTGATGGGCATCCTGTTGTGGATGACTTCATGCTGATTGTCAAACAGCACTGTAGACCAGATCACGTTGTCCGACTCCTCCTTCTGCTTTTTCAGCATGGAGTTGAATCCGCCGATGGTATCCGGCTCCAGTCCGCTCATGGATCCGCTTCTGTCCAGGATGAAGACCACCTCCATCATGCCGTTTCCTCTGACTTCATCGTTCTTTCTGTTTCTTTCTTCTGTATTCGTTCTCATGATATCCGCCTCCTTTGTTTCATCACGTTCAGTTCTTCC
>CADBRP010000213.1 GCA_902797095.1 uncultured Eubacteriales bacterium
AAGGTTGCCGACGTTTTCCAGTATCACGATGTCCAGCCCGGAGGAGCCGATCTCCCTGAGGCTCTGCCTGCTCATGTCCGCGTCCAGATGGCACATGCCCCCCGTATGCAGCTGAACGCATGGGATCCCGGCGCCGCGCATCGTTCTCGCGTCGCAGTCCCCGTCTATATCCGCTTCAAGGACCCCGATCCGGAATTCGCCCCCCAGCCTTTTCACGAGCTGCAGGATGCATGACGTCTTTCCGGATCCGGGCGAGGACATGACGTTGATATAAAAAGTGCCCTCGGACTTCAGCTCCCGGCGCAGCTGAGCGGCGTCGGCGTCGTTGTCTTCCAGTATGCTCTTCCTGAGGTTCAGGATCTTCGGCTCTCTGTCCTCCATGAACTCTTCCGTGATTTCCTTCATATTCTTTTCCCCTTTTGCGGCGGCGCCCGCAAGAACTGATGAGGCGCCCTGCTTTTTGGATTCATTCTACAGCAGAGCGGTGCGTACGGCAATTGTTCTTTTCCCTCTCCCGCAAAGTCAGGCAATTCCTGCCGGAATACAGCAAAATCGGATTCTACACGGGCAAGGATGAAACATGACACCGCCCGAATTCTGAATATAATGAAAATAATAGGGCCGCGCCTTTGAGTGAAGGTTGCGCTCTTAACTGCAGAAGGTTAAACAGCATCCGCTGTTAGGTTTTTGAAGGAAAGGAAACATCATGAACAGGAATGAGAAGCTGAAAAAGCTGGTCACCCAGATGAATGGCCTTAACCAGGAACCGACTGAAAAGGACATGGAATACATTTACCTGGACACTATTCTGACGGATGACCAGATGATCGATGCCGCTCTGGCTCTTGAACTGCGAGTGCCCACATATATTGACGAGCTCGCGTCCCGGATCGGAAAGAGCATCGAAGAAACCGCCCAGCTCTGTTTTGAAATGGCAAAGGCAGGCGTTATCTACTACGACGCCGACGCCGCCGGCGTGGATCGCGTAAATCTTCCGATCTTCGTGCCGGGCAGCATGGAATGCGGCTGCATGCGGCCGTCAGATACGGATAAACATCCCCAGCTGGCATATACTTTTGATAAATACATCGATAATGCCTGCGACGGCATTACCCGTTTTATCCGGATGGGCGAAGGTCTTGTCCGGGCGCTCCCGGTAGAGTCGGCCATCCAGAATGAGCCGAGGCGGGCTGCCGTGGAGGAAGTCAATTACTGGGTCGAGAAATACGCGCCGTCCCTCGGCATCGCCCCCTGCGAGTGCCGCCATACCCGTGTGCAGAACGGCGAAGGAGCGCACGATCTGGAGGGTGAATGGTGCATGATGCTCGGCGCTTTCGCTGAGAGCTGCATCCGTACCGGCAAGGCCCGCCGGATCTCCAAACAGGAAGCATACGATATCCTGCGGGAGGCGGAAAAGAGAGGCTACGCTCATGAGATCCTCAATATCGACGGAAATGACGAGTCCCTTTTTATCTGCAACTGCGAATGGGCTACCTGCGGCGCCTACCGCACCGCCTGGTACTGCAACACGCCCAACGCCTGCTCGTCCAATTACCGGGCGACCGTCAATGAAAAGACCTGCGTAGCCTGCGGCAAGTGCGTTGACGTATGTATGATCAACGCGGTCCGCCTGACAAAACGGGGCTGCGACAAGTCCATGATCAAACCCGCGCTGATTCCGGGCGTTCCGGGATACAATGAAAACCCGACCAATCACGAGCTGCTGACCGAGTGGAAGCACGTCGTTCCGGAAACCGGCACAGTAGCCTGCGTTTCCGACTGTCCCGCGCACATCTCCATGGAGGGATATATCAAGCTGATCCGGGAAGGCAGCTATGAAAAGGCGCTGGAACTGATGAAGAAGGACAATCCCTTCCCGTCCATCTGCGGCACGATCTGCAGCCGCCCCTGCGAGGCAAACTGCGCCCGGGCGGAAAAAGACGAAGCCCTGCAGATCGATATCATCAATCAGGTGATGCTCGAAGAGGAAGCGAACGGCCTGACCTGGGTTCCGGAAAAGGAATTCAATGAAGGCAAGAAGGTGGCTGTCATAGGCTCCGGCCCGGCCGGCCTTTCCTGCGCGTACTATCTGGCAAAGATGGGACATCAGGTGACCGTATTCGAAAAAGAGACCTGGCTTGGAGGCATGCTGGCGCTGACGCCGGAATACCGTTTCCGCAGGGACATTCTGGAAAAGGAGATCGATGTTCTGCGCAAGCTGGGCGTCCGCTTCGAAACCGGAGCGGAAATCGGCAAATTCCTGACGATTCCGGAAATGCGGGATATGGGCTTCAAGGCGTTCTACCTGGCCATCGGCGCCCAGGGAATCAAAAAGCCGGGCATCCCCGGCGAAGACGCTGAGGGCGTCATCTCCGGCATTGACTTCCTGAAAAAGATGGGGCAGACCGGACACGCGCATCTCGGCAAAAAGACCATCGTCCTCGGCAGCGGAAACATCGCGCTGGATGTGGCAAGAAGCGCCTTCCGGACAAAGGAGACTCAGGTCTTCTGGTTCAGCGAGCTGCCTGAGGAAAAGATGTATGTCAATCCGGAAGAGCTGAAGGAAGCCCGCTATGAAGGCGTGAACTTCACCGGCGGAATGAAGCCTGTACGGATCATGACAAAAGGCAGCAAGGTCTGCGGCGTGGAATTCGCGAACGGCAGGGAAAGAACGGAAGTGCCCTGCAGCACCGTCCTGCTGGCGGGCGAACAGGCCATCGAATGGGGCACCGTCCTTGACGAATCGAAGGTCGGCCTGAACGCGGACAATACCGCGGTGACCGTTCCCGTCACCGATGTGACCACCTACCTGACAGCTCCCTCCGCCGGAGATCCCACCGGCAACTATCATGTGCCTACTCCGTTTGAGGTCTATCAGACCGCTGAGCCGGATATCTTCGTAGGCGGCGATGTGTACTACGGAAGCGGTTCCGCCATCGACGCTGTGGCAGCCGGTAAAGAAGCGGCGGAATCCATTCACCGTTTTGTCTGGCCGGGACACAATCTGGTATTCGGACGCGACCGGAACCTGTATCACGCGGACGGCAGCAAGCCGCCGGTGCAGGATTACAACAAAACACCGAGAAGAAAAGCGAAGCGCGAGGAAGGCAACAGCATGAGGCTGGCGTCCTACTCACTCGCCCAGGCGCTGAGAGAGACCCGCAAGTGCCTGCGCTGCGGCGCGGCCTATGTAGACGAGACCCTGTGCATCGGATGCGGACTCTGTGTTGAGCAGTGCAAATTCGACGCGATCACTCTGTATAAGAAATACGATGTCTGGGGCGTCACATACGAAGAGCTCGGCGGCCATCTGATGGAGGATATCGGCGCGTTCATGGCGGAAATGGAAGCCCAGGCAGCCGGTCAGCCGGCAGCAGCCGCGGATCCCGCGGATATGGCGTCCATCGTAGACAGGATCGTAGGCGAAATGACCGGTTCGGACGGCACGGTGCAGACCCACGCGGGTTATGACGAAATCATGAAGCAGGTGATCGAAGAGGTCAGCGGCGCTCCGACGGATCCCGGAACAGACGATCTGATCAGCTCGATCATCTCAGATAAGAGATCCGCCCGCATGTAACATCTCCCCTTTGCAAAGGCAGTAAAACGTATGCATGAAATCGGCGCATTGTACAAAATGGTTCAGCAGGCGGAGGATGCCGCCCGTGAAAACGGTTACCGAAGGGTCAAAACGATAAACCTTGAGGTTGGAGAGTTATCCGGCATTCTTCCCGTCTTTCTGGACAAATTCTACCCGGTCGTAGTGGAAAACCGGGAGATGACAAAGGACTGCGAGCTGAAATATACCATCATTCCCGGAAAGGGCCTGTGCAGCGACTGCATGACCATGTACGACATCATGAAGCAGCGCGGCGTCTG
>CADBRP010000214.1 GCA_902797095.1 uncultured Eubacteriales bacterium
CATTAACCGAGAAAGGGGGATGTTCTCATGGCAGAAGGAAAGAAGAGAATCATTGCGATCAACAGAGAGAGCGGCAGCGGCGGTCTGTATATCGGCAACCGGGTTGCAGAAGAACTGGGCATCAAATGCTATGACAAGCAGCTGCTGGCAATGGCCATGGAATACGGGGATCTGACCGGTTCGCGGTTTGCCGAAGTGTTCAGGATCGTCGACGAGAAGCGGCCAAATCTGGCCACACACCGGCTGTATGAGGAAGGGAATGAGAATGTTAAAAAGTCCATGTCCGCTTCCGATACGATCTTTGATCTGCAGAAGCAGCTGATCCTGCAGATCGCGGAAAACGAAGACGCGGTCATCATCGGCCGCTGCGGAAACTGGATCCTGAAGGACGAGAATGTCAGCATGCTTTCGGTCTATCTGCACGCTCCTCTGGAAAAGCGCATAGAAAGAGTCATGGCAAACAGCAGCATGGACGAGAGCGCCGCGAAAAAGTTCATCAAGAAGACGGACCGCCAGCGTTCGGAGTATTACTATCATTTTACAAAGCGGCACTGGAACGGACCTGAGTTCTATGACATGGTCCTGAACACAGGGACGCTCAGCGACGAGGAATGCGTAGCGATCCTCTGCAGCTGCTTCAAGATCCTGCCTTTGGGATAAGATCCAAAAGCAGGCCGGACCCATAATAAAAAAGTATCGGAGAACGACTAATTGTAGTATAATTCCGATATCAGCTTAGCGAAAGGCATAATATATGTAAGTTATTTCCCGGAATAAAGAAAAAAGGAGATCACTATATGAACAAAAACATTACGGATTCTATCATTTATATCGGCGCCAATGATCATGATATAGATCTTTTCGAAGGACAGTATATCGTCCCCAACGGAATGGCCTACAACTCATACGCCATCGTGGACGAGAAGATCGCGATCATGGACACCATCGACAAGTCCAAGACGGATGAGTGGCTGCAGAACATCGATGCCGCGCTGAAGTGCAGCACGCCGGCTTATCTGGTGGTTCAGCATATGGAGCCGGATCATTCCGCGTCCATCCAGGCCTTTGCGGAAAAGTATCCTCAGGCAACGATCGTAGGAAACAAGAAGACCTTTAAGATGATCAGCCAGTTCTTCCCGGAAATGGAGCTGAAGAACACGCTGGAGGTCGAGAACGGCGACGTTCTGGATCTGGGAGCGCACAAGCTGAACTTCGTGTTCGCGCCCATGGTTCACTGGCCTGAGGTCATGATGACTTATGAGCCGACGGAAAAGGTTCTGTTCTCCGCTGACGGTTTCGGCAAATTCGGCGCGCTGGATGTTGACGAAGACTGGGCGTGCGAAGCGAGAAGATACTACTTCGGAATCGTCGGCAAATACGGCAAGCAGGTCCAGGCGGTCCTGAAGAAAGCCGCGGCGCTTGAGATCGAGAAGATCCTGCCTTTGCACGGACCGATGCTGACAGAGGATCTCGGATACTACATCGGGCTGTATGACACATGGTCCAGCTACCTGGCGGAGAGCGACGGCATCTTCATCGCGTACACTTCCGTATACGGACATACGAAGGAAGCGGCGGAAATGCTGCATGACGAACTGGTGGCGAGAGGCGTTCCGAATGTTGAGATCAGCGATCTGGCAAGAGATGACTGGGCTGAGTGCGTAGAGGACGCGTTCCGCTATGACAAACTGGTTCTGGCTACGACCACATACAATTCCGACATCTTCCCGTTCATGAGACAGTTCATCGATCATCTGACGGAGAGAGACTTCCAGAAGAGAACCGTTGCGTTCATCGAGAACGGCAGCTGGGCTCCGACGGCGGCCAAGGTCATGAAGAAGATGTTCGAAGGCAGCAAGGATATCACCTTCGCGAAGAACGGAGTGTCCATCCTTTCCGCTATGAACGAGGAGAACATCGAGCAGATCAAGGCTCTGGCGGATGAGCTGGCGGCAGATTACATCAAGCCGGATACAGAGGAAGAGAACAAGAAGATCGACCCGACTGCGCTCTTCAAGATCGGCTACGGCCTCTATGTCATCACATCCAATGACGGCAAGAAGGACAACGGAATGATCGGAAACACTGTCGCTCAGGTTTCCAACGATCCGTCCAGACTGATCGTCGGCATCAACAAGGCGAACTACTCCTGCGAGACCATCGCGAAGACCGGAATCCTGAACGTCTGCACGCTGAACGAGCAGGCGCCGTTCCAGATCTTCCAGCAGTTCGGATTCCAGTCCGGACGCAACGTGGACAAGTTCGCGGACTTCGATCACTTCGACAAGTCCGGAAACGGCCTGCCGTACCTGAACAAGTACGCCAACGGCTACATGTCCCTGAAGGTGTTCGATACGGTTGACACCGGAAGCCACCTGATGTTCTTCTGCGACATCACTGAGAGCGCGGTGCTGAACAGCGTCGACACCATGACATACACCTTCTATCAGAAGAATGTCAAGCCGCGTCCGCAGGAAGAGGTCAAAGGCTGGGTTTGCGACGTATGCGGATATGTCTACGAGGGCGAGGACCTTCCGGAAGACTTCATCTGCCCGCTGTGCAAGCACCCCGCGAGCGACTTCTCTAAGATGGGCTAAGCAAAAGCAGGGAATCGAGAACTGCATAAACCCGAAACAAAAGGCCGCGCCGGACACCTCAACCGGCGCGGTTTTTATGTCCGCTCCGCTGTAAATATTTTCCACACATGAACGAAAATTCACAAAATGACTTGTATGAGACTTAAATCAAGGGTAAAATAGACTGTGTATGAGAAGGTTGTGTTTTTTTGCGTTTTTTGAAACGGCAAATGCCTGCTTTTACATAAAAGAACTGAATACCGTACTCGGAGGACAACAGAAATGAAACGGACAGCAAGGAAGATCATTGCAATTCTTTTGACGATTGCCATGATCCAGACGGGAGGAGCCTTCACATTCGCGGCAGAGATCAGTCAGAGTGACACCACGATGACGCCGCAGAGTGAAGACGTGAGAGTATCAGCAGAAGAAACTTCGGAGACGGAATCTCCGCCGGAGAAGGCGGAGACCGTTCAAACAGAGCAGCAGGAGGATCCGGGCCAACCGGATCAGGAAGCGCCTGCGCCCGAGCAGGAAAAAGCTGAACAGCAAAATTCCGATAAGGAGGCCGCAGAAGATCCCGAGGCGGAAAAACCCGCGCAGGATGAGGCTGTCCCGGATGAGCCTGAGCAGCAGGAAGCCGATCAGGACGGTGATGTCTCAGACGGTGATGTTCAGGACGAGGATGTTCAGGACGGCGAGTCCGCAGAAGAAGCGGACGCCGCGCAGATTTCAGAATACCGGTACGAGGACGGTCAGATCAAAGTGACTGCAGTCTGCAGTGATCCCTCGATCATGCCGGACGACGCGAAGCTGACAGTTACCCCTGTTACGGAAAACACCAAGGGGTACAGCTATACCGCGTATATGGACGCCCTTAACGCAAAGGCAGCGGAGGGCGAAGTCTACACAGAGGCAAATACTCTTCTCTATGACATTGCGTTCATGGATGCTGCCGGCAA
>CADBRP010000215.1 GCA_902797095.1 uncultured Eubacteriales bacterium
AGAGGACGCGAAAGCCTTTTTTGACAAGAAGAATCTGACGAGGATGATCAGCGAGTATACCGCGGCGCATTCAGTCAGCGGAGTATGCGTGTGGGAAGATGACCTTCTGAAATTAAAAGCGGCGGCGGATAAGATCAAAACTCCGGAAATCTATACCTTCAGCGGGAGTAACGATGATAAGAGTCTTCTGGAGCTGGTTCAGAAGCTGGGGAACAACTATGATTATTTAATGATCGTCGACGGGAAGAGCATTCTGTTTACTGTTATGATGAGAATCTGGAGGGAAACAGAGTTCCGCTTCCAGTCCTACATTACGTTTCAGAATTACACGCTGTTTCCTAATAAGATACTCGACTTCCCGTGGGTGAATGTTTTCCCCGGCTACATAGAAAAGATGGTTTCGGGAACCATTATGAACAAGGTCTGGCATCGCTCCCTGATAGGAAAGTTCAGCGGGATGGATGAGGCGGAACGGATGAGGTTTCTTGCCGGAATGGAATCCGCCGCGAGAAAGTTCTCTGATTATCTGTACGTGCCGTTCGAAAACTATACATCCGTTTCTGACGGACTGGAATATTATTCGGAACGGGCGAACAGGTTTCTGGGCGCGGACGATGAAGATCCTGTTAATCTCACCCTGGCGGCCATCGAAGTTTATTCCTACATGAACTGGCGTCATGTCACGGATAAAAAATATAATGCAGAGGCGCTCCATGAATTCATGGACAGCCTGAACGCCGAACCTCAGACAAAGGAAGAACTGCTGGAGCGCCTGACCGCGACACTGCTGTATGAGAAGCACCATGTTTTCAAAATGGGGTTTGGAGAAGAAAGAGATCTGGAAAAGTACCTGAAAAAAAAGGTGGGAGTTTCCGGCCGCCTCATAAGGCTGGTCACCTTCTTGAAAAAGCACAGCCGAGGCCGGCTGTAGATGTTCATGAAACTGTTCTGAACGCGGCGAAACACTTACGGCGCGGCAAAACAGCGGATGTTTTGCCGGTTGGGGTTTAATTTTCAGATATTTTGTGTATAATATAAGGTAATCTGATTATAAAGTCATTAAAAGTCTTATCAGGAGGAAACACAGAGATGAAGAGGAGTTGCAGAATAGGTATTGCGGTCATCATGACTCTGATGATGGTATTTGCGTCATCAGGCATGGCTTTTGCCGCAAATGGCTCACAGAGTCAGATAAGCGCCCCGAAAGCTTCTTATGAACAGAAGGGAATGCCTGCCATGAATCAGGGCCCGGAATCATCGATAACCGGTGATCAGATCAAGGGGTTCCTGAACGGGCAGCAGCCGGCGGAGAAGGCGCAGAAAAACGGGGAAATGAGCGCGATGGGGCTGAGTGAGAGCCTCCCGGTACACAGGATCCTGAATTACAGTGATGTCACCCTTACTCCGGACGCGACGCTGAAGGCGCAGACAAGCCGGAACGGGAAATACGTAGCGGAGACCAAATACATCCAGCTTAAGAAGGGCACTCTGTATCTCGCGGGATACGCGGATGAGAACAATGTTACGATCGGTGTTATCGACAGCAGCGGAAATGTTGTCGGCGGCAACGGATATATGTGGTCCTCCGCGAATTCGAGATACGCGAATTCCTTCGATATTCCCAAGAGCGGCAGTTATTATGTAATCACGATCTGCAGCACAAGCAACACATGGACATACCTGAGAGCGACCCAGGCTGTCGATCTTCAGGGATGCTATCTGCCGAACAATAAGTATTATGTTGTAGGACATTCAAAGGCAGCCCAGACGAGGACATATAAGTTCAATCCGAAGGCGACCGGTTATCTGCGTATCTATGCTGACGCAAAGGCCAAGGTAACGATCTGCAACGCCAGCGGAAAGGTGCTGGCAAGACAGGTCACTGTAAATTACCGTCCGGTATTCGGCGTAAGGGCAAACCGCACATATCAGATCAAGGTGTCCTGGCCGAGCGGAACGACCGGCATGAACCGTCTCAAAGTCGTGAACGGATCCTGGTGGCCGACGAACGGCACATCAAAGAGCAAAGCGAAGACACTTACCAAGGGCAAGCTCCAGAAGGGCCTGGTCGTAGCGGGAGAAAACAATATCCGCTGGTTCAAGTTCAAGAACACACAGAGCGTCGTTAAGATCACTCTGACGGGCGGAACCAATGATCAGCTGGTATGGTACATCTACCAGAACAACAAGCTCATCAGCAAGAGAATCCTGACTCCGAGTCTGGCGAAGATGTGGAACACATTCACCGCGAAGAAGTACGCTACTTACTATATCAAGGTACAGA
>CADBRP010000216.1 GCA_902797095.1 uncultured Eubacteriales bacterium
ATCACCTCTGTCGGAGGGGAACGGACTCTCCGCCAGCATTTTCTTGATATGGGAGTCATTCCCGGCGCGCAGGTGACCGTCGTCAAATACGCCCCCATGGGCGATCCCGTCGAGATCATCGTGCAGGGATACAAGCTGACGCTCAGGCTCGCCGACGCCGGAATGATCACGGTGGTTCCGCAGGATACCCCCGCAAAGGCAGGAGATTCCGCGCCCGTTCAGACCAGGGAGGAACGTTTTGCCGTCGAACATCCGGGTCTCGGCGAAGGCGGCAAATTCCATCCCAAAGGAAGCGGTGATCCTCTTCCTGAAGGCACCCCGCTCACTTTCGCTCTGGTCGGCAATCAGAACTGCGGCAAAACGACGCTGTTCAACCAGCTGACCGGCGCAAACCAGCATGTGGGAAATTTCCCCGGCGTCACCATCGACCGCAAGGACGGTTCCATCAAGGGACATCCCGAAACTGTCGTGACCGATCTTCCCGGGATCTATTCCATGTCCCCTTACAGCAGCGAGGAAATCGTCTCCAGGAATTTTGTTCTGGAGCAGAACCCCCGCGGCATCATCAATATCGTGGACGCGACCAATATAGAGCGTAATATGTATCTGACCATGCAGCTGCTGGAAATGGACATCCCGATGGTCATCGCCCTCAACATGATGGATGAGGTCATCTCCAACGGCGGCAGCATCGACATCAATGAGATGGAAGCCAGGCTGGGCGTTCCCGTCATTGCCATTTCCGCTTCAAAAAACCAGGGCATCGAGGAGCTGGTGGATCACGCGATACATGTCGCCAGATATCAGGAGCGTCCGCTGCGGCAGGACTTCTGTGACGTCACGGAAAGCGGCGGCGCGGTGCATCGGTGCCTGCACGGCATCATCCACCTGATCGAGGATCACGCCGCAAAGGCAGGGCTTCCGGTCCGTTTTGCCGCCTCCAAGCTGATCGAAGGCGATCCGCTCATTACAGAGCAGCTTCAGCTCGACAGCAACGAATCCGAGATGGTCGAGCATATCATCGTCCAGATGGAGCACGAGCGCGGCCTTGACCGCAGCGCGTCCATCGCGGATATGCGTTTTTCATTCATCACCCGTGTATGCGAGGCCACCGTCAAGAGGCCCCGCGTCAGGAAGGAGCGGCTCCGCAGCGAGAAGATCGACAGTTTCCTGACCGGAAAATATACCGCCATCCCTTCCTTTATAGTTATCATGGGCCTTGTTTTCTGGCTGACATTCAATGTGATCGGCGCTGTCCTGCAGCGCATGATAGAGATCTTTGTCGAAGTCGCCACCGATGTGACGGACAATATTCTCGCCAGCTTCCACGTGAACAGCGTTATTCACAGCCTGATCATCGACGGCATCTTCGAGGGCGTCGGGTGCGTGCTCAGTTTCCTCCCGATCATCGTCACGCTGTTTTTCTTCCTTTCCATCCTGGAAGACAGCGGATATATCGCCCGTGTCGCCTTCTTCATGGACAAGCTGCTCCGAAGGATCGGACTCTCGGGCAGGAGCATCGTTCCGCTGCTGATCGGCTTCGGCTGTACGGTTCCGGCTGTCATGGCGACGCGTACCCTTCCCAGCGAACGGGACCGGCGCATGACGATCCTTCTGACGCCGTTCATGAGCTGCTCCGCCAAGGTACCGATCTACGCGTTCTTTGTCAACGCCTTCTTCCCGGCGCACAAGGCGCTGATCATGATCGGCCTTTATGTCCTGGGGATCATCCTGGGTATTCTGGCGGCGTTCCTTTATAAAATAGTCTTCAAGGGCGAAGCCGTCCCCTTTGTCATGGAGCTTCCTGACTACAGGCTGCCTGGCGCGAAAAATGTCATCCGGCTGATGTGGGACAAAGCGAAGGACTTTCTCCAGAGAGCCTTTTCCATCATCCTGATCGCCACCATCGTGATCTGGTTCCTGCAGAGCTTTGATCCGCACCTCAATATGGTCGCGGACTCCCAGGACAGCATCCTTGCCGCGATCGCAGGAGTGATCGTGCCGGTCATGATCCCGGCCGGCCTCGGCGACTGGAAGATCTGCACAGCGCTCATCGGAGGCTTTATGGCAAAGGAGAGCATCGTATCCAGCCTCGGCATTCTCTACAGCGGCAATGTGACCGCCGCCATGACGGGGCTGAACGCGATGTGTCTGCTGATCTTCGCCCTGCTCTATACGCCCTGCGTCGCCGCCATCTCCTCGACAAAACGGGAGCTTGGCTGGAAATGGGCTGCCGGCATGGTCGTCTGGCAGTGCCTGATCGCCTGGGCGGCGGCAGCCGCCTGCAATCTGATCGGCACCATGATCCTTTAAGCCCGGAATTATATTTCCGGGAATTTTAAGGCGGAGCGAAGCGCCAGGCGTACTCGTACGTCGTGGCCGAAGCGAACGCCTGCAGCCGGCGCCCGGAGCTTCAGCTCCGCCGGGTTTCAG
>CADBRP010000217.1 GCA_902797095.1 uncultured Eubacteriales bacterium
CTTATTTCTCTGAATACGCTTTATGAAAGCGGAGAGTCGGATCAGGGGATCCTGTCTAATCTTACAGGACAGCTGGAGCTGATGCTGATCGCGGGAGAACTTCGGGAGGAAGGATTCAGGATCAGGGACGCGGCAGAATATCTGCAGAAGGAGGAGAAGGTCGGAGAGTACCGGGCGAAGATCGTTTCGGAAAGCGCTTCGCGCTTCACTGTGCCGCAGCTCAGGTTCATGTTCTCCTCAGCCTGCGACATTGAGAAGAATATCAAATCAGGACTTATGGAGAGCCGTCTCGCCTTTGAGTATTTCATCGGTATCATATAAAACCGGTTTCATTTCTTTTATACTCAATTTTATCTGCATTTTATACTGATTTATCCCGACCGGGGCACTATTTGAGTTGCAAAAAAGGCTCGCGGAATATATAATAATTAATCAGTGTAAGATATACATTTTTCATTACAACAAACGATTGGAGGAGTCACATGAGTGAAAAAGCATGCAGCTGTAACTGCAGCGAGAACAGGGCAGCGCAGTTTGCTGATCTTGCTCCGACACTGGAGAAATACGCGAAAGTGCCGGGCAGCCTGATCACAATTCTGCAGAAGGCTCAGGAGATCTATGGTTATCTTTCACCGGATGCCATCAATTACATCTCTGAGATGACAGGCATCATGCCGGCTAAGATCTACGGCGTGGCCACATTCTACGCGCAGTTCAGACTGGAACCCATCGGAAAATATCTGATCATGCTGTGCAAAGGAACCGCATGTCATGTAAACGGTGCGGACAGAATTGAAGAAGCGGTCAGCGAGCATCTGAACATCGCGGACGGCGAGACCACAGAAGACGGTCTCTTCACACTGAACAACGTAGCATGTCTTGGATGCTGTTCCCTGGCGCCCGTTATGATGGTCAGGAGCAATGAAGGAGATGAGACCTACGGTAACCTGACCAAGGATTCCGTCAAAGCGATCCTTGATGAGATCAAAGAGAAAGCGGAGGTGTCAGCATGAGAGTAGTTGTTGGACAGGGCAGCTGCGGTGTAGCGACCGGAGCCAAGAAGACCGCTGCGGAATTTGAAAAGCAGATTCAGGAGAAGGGTCTTGGAATCAATGTATCCGTTACCGGATGTGTAGGAACCTGCTATCTGGAGCCGATCGTCGATGTTTATGAGGACAGCGGCGAAATGACCAGATACGTCAAGGTCCAGCCTGAAAACGTAGCGAAGATCGTCGATGAGCATCTCATCGGCGGCACACCCGTAGAGGAACAGGCGATCAGCGAACAGGACAAGCAGTTCGTTGAGAGACAGCAGCGTATCGTACTGAGAAACTGCGGCGTCATCAACCCCGAAGATATTAATGAATACATTGCTGTGGACGGATATAAGGCCATCGAAAAGGTACTTACATCCATGAAGCAGGAAGAAGTCATCGAAGAGATGAAGGCTTCCGGACTCCGCGGAAGAGGCGGCGCCGGATTCCCGACATGGTTCAAGTGGAATGCCGCAAAGGCAAGCCCCGGAAAAGAGAAGTATCTGGTCTGCAACGCTGACGAGGGAGACCCGGGCGCGTTCATGGACAGATCCGTTCTGGAAGGCGACCCGCATTCACTTCTGGAAGGCATGATCATCGGCGGATACGCGATGGGAGCCAGCGAAGGCATCATCTACTGCCGTGCTGAGTATCCTCTCGCTATCAAGCGTCTTGAGATCGCTATGGCACAGGCCCGTGAGAAGGGATTCCTGGGCAAGAACCTGTTCGGAACAGGTTTTGATTTCGACATCCGCATCAAGGCCGGCGCCGGCGCGTTCGTATGCGGTGAGGAAACCGCTCTGATCGCTTCCCTGGAAGGCGAGCGCGGAATGCCGAGACTCAAGCCCCCGTTCCCGGCGGCAAAGGGTTACTGGCAGAAGCCGACAGACATCAACAACGTTGAAACACTGGCAAACGTTCCGTGGATCATCTACAACGGCGGCGCTGCCTTTGCGAAATACGGAACTGAGAAGTCTCCGGGAACAAAGGTATTCGCTCTGGCCGGAAAGATCAAGAAGGGCGGACTGGTCGAGGTACCGATGGGCATGACCATTGACGAAGTTATCTTCGGCATCGGCGGCGGCATCAAGAAAGACCGTAAGTTCAAGGCTGTTCAGATGGGCGGCCCCTCCGGCGGATGCGTTCCGGAACACCTCAAGGAAACACCGGTTACATATGAAGATATCACAAAGACAGGAGCTATCGTAGGTTCCGGCGGTATGATCGTCATGGACGAGGATACCTGCATGGTAGACATGGCGAGATACTTCCTGAACTTCACAAGAGACGAGTCCTGCGGAAAGTGCAACTACTGCAGAATCGGAACAAAGCGTATGCTGGAGATCCTGGAGAGGATCACTGAAGGCAAGGGCGTTGACGGTGATATCGAAAAGCTCGAAGAGCTGGCCATCAAGATCAAGGAAGGTTCTCTGTGCGGACTCGGACAGACAGCTCCGAACCCGGTACTGACGACTCTGAAGTACTTCAGAAATGAATATGAAGACCATATTTACAACCACAAGTGTACAGCGAAATCCTGCAAGGCACTGATCACCTATAACATTACGGATGCGTGCAAGGGCTGCACACTGTGCGCGAGAAACTGCCCGGTTGACGCCATCTCCGGCAAGGTCAAGGAGAAGCATGTGATCGACCATGACAAGTGCATCAAGTGCGGCAAGTGTATGGATCACTGCAAGTTCGACGCTATCGTGAAGGAATAGGGAGGAGATGGAGATGGATAAATTCAGACTGAATATCAATGGAAAGGAAGTGACCGGCGTACCCGGTCAGACGATCCTGGAAGTCGCCAGAGAAAATGATATCTTCATTCCGACTCTCTGCTTCGACGAAAGGACAAGAATTTACGGCTCCTGCGGCATCTGCATGTGCGAAGTTGAAGGAAACCCGAAGCTGTGCAAGGCATGTGCCACAGTGATCGCGCCGGGCATGGTTGTCCGCACGAACACAGAGCGTGTTATTGAATCCAGAAAAACCAACCTGGAGCTGCTGCTGACGAACCACACAGGCGACTGCAGACCTCCGTGCGTTCTGGCATGTCCTGCCGGAACCGACTGTCAGGGCTATGTCGGCCTGATCGCAAACGGCGAATATGAAGCCGCGAATGAGCTGGTCAAGGACAAGATTCCTCTTCCGGCATCGCTGGGCAGAGTATGTCCGCATCCCTGCGAAGAGGATTGCCGCCGCGGCCTGATCGATGAGCCGATCGCGATCCAGTCCCTGAAGAGATTTGCCTCCGACGTGGACAGAGCAGGCGAGAAGTACATTCCGGAGTGCGATCCGGATACAGGAAAGAGCGTTGCCATCATCGGCGGCGGCCCGCTGGGACTTTCTGCTGCGTATTTCCTCCGTCAGAAGGGACATGACGTAACGATTTTTGAGTCCATGCCCAAGGCAGGCGGAATGCTGCGCTATGGTATTCCGGAATATCGTCTTCCGAAGGCGGTTCTGGACGACGAGATCGACACCATCGAGCAGATGGGAGCTGAGATCGTTACCAACACAAAGATCGGCATCGATGTACCGTTTGAAGCGATCCGCGAGGAATTCGACGCGGTCCTGCTGGGAATCGGCGCATGGATCTCCACAGGCGTAGGATGCCCGGGTGAAGATGCTGACGGCGTTATCGGCGGTATCGATTTCCTGCGCAGAGTCGTCAGGAACGAGCCTATTCAGCTGGGTGAGAAGGTTGCCATCGTCGGCGGCGGAAACACAGCTATGGACGCCTGCAGAACAGCGGTACGTCTTGGCGCGAAGGAAGTTTACAACATCTACCGCCGTACCAAGGATGAGATGCCGGCTGACATGGTCGAGATCGAAGAAGCTGAGGAAGAAGGCGTTATCTTCAAGAACCTGACAAACCCGCTGGAGATCGTCAAGGACGAGAACGGCCACATCAAGGAAGTCGTTCTGCAGTGCATGGAACTCGGTGAGCCTGATGAATCCGGAAGAAGAAGACCGGTTCCGATCGAAGGCAAGACAGAGACCATCGCTCTGGACAACATGATCCTGGCTATTGGTCAGGCGGTTGACGCTTCTATCTTTGACTGTGACAAGACAAGAAAGGGCGCAATCGCGTACGATAAGGAAACATTCATGACCAGCATGCCTGGCGTATTCGCCGGCGGCGACTGCGGAAATGACAAGATCAGCATCGCGGTCGAAGCTATCGCTGACGCGAAGAAGGCTGCTGATGTAATCGACGCTTATCTGGACGGCGAGACTGTTAAATACGAAAAGCCGTATTATGTAACCAGAGATGACATCACTGAAAAGACATTCGAAGACAGAGAAAGAATGTGCAGACCTGAGATCCCGCAGCTTTCCGCAGAAGAAAGAAAGGGCAACTTCAGCGAAGTCATTCCGGACGGATTCACAGCGGAACAGGCTGAGAACGAAGCAAGCCGCTGCCTGGAATGCGGATGCCATGACTACTTCGAATGTAAGCTGATCGATCTGGCGCATCAGTATGATGTCGAGCCGGAGCGTTTTGCCGGTGACAAGAACACCATCGAGTACGAAGATGACCATCCGTTCATCGTAAGAGACCCGAACAAGTGCATCCTGTGCGGACTGTGCGTACGTGTCTGTGATGAAGTCATGGGAATCGGAGCTCTGGGTCTGGTACACAGAGGATTTGATACAGTTGTCAAGCCGAACATGGAGAAGCCGCTGATCGAGTCCGGATGCGTATCCTGCGGACAGTGCGTAAGCGTATGCCCGACTGGAGCGCTGCAGGAAAGAACCACAATGATCAAGGAAGTTCCTGTAGACACAGACGTAACGGATACGATCTGCTCATATTGTTCCGTAGGCTGCGCGCTCAAGCTGGAATCCTACGGTGATATGCTGATCAAGGCCAACCCGGATAAGGAAGGCCCTGTAAACGCCGGCCTTGCGTGCGGCAAGGGCAAGTGGGGATTCGATTGCGCTATGCTGGAAGACAAGCTTGAAACTCCTCTGATCCGTGATAACGGCGAGCTGAAGGAAACAACTTCCTATGACGCTGTCGTCAGAGTAGCCAAGCAGGCGCAGGCTGTAGGAACAAAATACGGCAAGGACGCAATCGGCGTAGCGATCTCCGACAGATATACTAACGAAGAAGCTTACGCGATCAAGAAGATGGCTGAAGTAATCGGCGCTAAGGTATTCTGCATGAACGCCCGTCAGAGCGGACTTGAGGATGTTATCGGACTGAACGCCTCCCCGAACACCATCGATGAGCTGCTGTCCACAAATTACATCCTGGCAGTAGGCTACAACAAGGTTGACAATCCGGTCATCGAGCTGAAGATCAAGCAGGCTTCCGAAGCTGGAGCGAAGGTAGCTCTGATCAATCCGGCCGATTATCCGCAGAGAATGCACAACCTGTCAGCAGAGGTATATGCTGATGATCTCGGATTCCTGAAGCAGATCGCAAAGGCTATCGTTGACAGCGGCAAGGGCGCTGACATCGAAGGCTATGAAGCGTTTGCGGCAAGCCTTGCGGATGTAGCGGTAAGCGATGAAGCGAAGGCGATCGCCGATGACTACATGGCTGCAAAGAAGGCTATGATCGTATTCAATCAGAATCTGGTATCCGTTGATACAGCCAGACTGATCGCTGACATCGCCGTTCTGTCCGGTCATATCGGCGGCCCGAGAGACGGCATCCTGCAGGTCAAGGCAAAGAACAACTCCCAGGGTCTCGTGGATCTGGGCATCACGGACGGAGCGGAAGCTCTGGAAGGCATCAAGGCTCTGATCGTATTCGGCGAAGAAGCTGATATCGATACCGATGCTCTTGACTTCCTGGCTGTATGCGATACGCACGTGACATCTCTCGGAGCAAAGGCGGATGTCGTCATTCCGGGAACCGGCTTTGCTTCCACAACAGGAACATACACCAACACCGAACGCCGTCTGCAGCTCGTAGACGCAGCGATCGATGAAGGCGTTGAGCTTTCCAACTGGGAAGTCGCGGCCGCGATCGCCGAGGTATTCGAGGAAGACTTCGGATGGACCGATACAGATGACATCTCCGATGAGATGGACGATCAGGTCCCGGCTTACAAGTACGCTTCTCTGGGCGAAGTTCTGGGCGGAGTTCTGGCTCCGGCGAGCGTCAAGCTGGTTGCTGCTGAAGGAAGCGTATTCGCAGATCCTCTGAAGTGCACCGACTCCCTGATGAACGTCATCGCGGAGAGACTGCCGAAGCAGGCGAATCCGACAGCGTAACTAAAAAGTTCAGGAACGATAGATTCGTGAGCGTCCCGGTCATTTCGGAACGCGCGAGGGCATAAAGCAGAAAAAAGCCTGCCGGGCTGAGTGATCAGCGCGGCAGGCTCTTTGTTTTATGCAGTTTATAACTGATCACGGTTCAGGCTGATTGCGATCGGACTTCAGTTATTGACCCC
>CADBRP010000218.1 GCA_902797095.1 uncultured Eubacteriales bacterium
CCAGCCTTTGCAGGGCGTGCACTTCCAGCTGCACCGCGAGGTCACGATCAATGGAGTCACGACCATGGAATTCGATCCGATGGAAGGGTATGAGGATCTTGTTTCCAGCGAAGGCGGAGTCATTGCCGGAGTTGATCAGACACTTCTGGCCGGCACGTATGATCTTAAGGAAAAGGCGACCCCGGCTGGTTACCAGCCTCTGGATGAGCCGGTTCGCTTCACCATCAACAAGACCGGCAAAGTCACCCTGGCCAAGGAAGGCGAAGCGCGCCTGACCCCGGAGAAGAAAAGCGATGGGACGTACAGTTATAAGGTCGAGGTCATCAACAAACGCAGCGACGTCATGGCTCCGGTGACTGTGAAGAAGGTCAGCTACAGTAATATCGATGATTCCGAGACTCCTTTGGCGGGCATAAGGTTCGTCGTATATGAAGCGGAGGCTTCCGGCGGGTCCTACCGCAAGGGGGATGAGTACGCTGACTGGACCTCGGCGGAGAACACCGGGATCCTCTTTAACGGTGAAATGAAGGTTGGCAATTACCTGCTGGAGGAGGACGGCAGCACCGTTCCGGACGGATACCGCAGTCTGGGAGATATGATCCTTCTGACGGTTTCGGAGGATGGTATTGAAGCGCAATATCTGGGGACCGCGGGGATCGGGACCGTAGTCCGCGTGGACACGGAGCAGTCGCCTCCGGCCGTGATCATACGAAACACCACCGGCGTGGCGCTTCCGAATTCCGGAGGCCCCGGCACGACCTGGATCTACATTCTGGGCGCGGTCCTGCTTTTGGGAGCGGGGACGGTCCTGGCCGCCCGCCGGCGGGTCCAGGGAACAGCCTATCGTAAATAGGCGAAATGATTGGAAATAGGGATTGGAGAGACCTTATCAAACCAGGGGGCTGCCGCGCATTGCCAGATGCGGCAGCCCCTGCTGTTTGGTTCGGACGTTTTTCAAATCCGTTTCGGAATCCCCCCTCCGGCCGCAAAACTGGACATTCCGCCGCAAAAGGAGTATGATTATATTGGGTTAGTATCCCGAGAGTACAGACTGTATCAGGAAGTGACTATGAAGAAAAACAGCAGACGGAAATGGGTATACTGTATTCTGAACGGGATTAGAGACAGGAGGCGGGCGCTGTTTGCGCTTTCCGCGATCGTAGTTTTTATAACAACATACGCACTGATTTTGCCTGCATTGACGCTGGACGAGGAAACTGCCGGAGAGCAGGGGGGCATCGACACCCCGGCCGCCGTTCAGACAACAGAACCTGACGGGCAGGATCCTGCAAAAGCAGAAGCGTCCGATGATCAGGACGCTGTTTCAGATAACCTGAAAACGGAGAGCCCCGGAACGAAGGATGAAGCGGAAGCCAGGGCAGACAGCGGGAAGGACGCCGAAGCAAAGCCTGAAGAAGAGTCCGGGGCAGAGTCTGAAAAGGAGCCCGGAGAAACGTCCGAAATTCAGGACGGACGATCCGACCAAACACAGGCAGAAGACCAGACAGAAGCTGCTTCGAACGCAGCGCAGCCCGCAACACAGCTGGAATTCACAGGCAACGGCTACGGCATAACGCTTCGGTGCGAGGAGGCGGCCGCGCTTCCGGAGGACACTCAGCTTACCGCGCAGCAGATCGGTAAAAAACATCCCGACTACGAAGCCTATCTGCAGGAGACCGAGGACGCGTTCCAGAAGGAGGAACCAGGCAGTAAAAAGAAGATCAGCTTCGTCAGATTCTATGATATTTCTCTTATGGCAGGAGATCAGGAGATCGAGCCTGCCGATAACGTCAACGTTACGATTTCCTATGACAAGGCGCTTAAGGTAGCCGATGCGGATGACATCCGGATCGTTCATTTTGGTGCGGACAGGAAAGGCGTTCTTCAGCCGGAGATCCTGGATGACGAGGATGTGGAAGCTGAGGTCAGAAACGGGAAGATGACGGAGACGAGCTTTGAAGCGGAGAGCTTCAGCGTTTACGGCGTCGTCTATACCGTGGATTTCCACTATGATGTGAACGGAGAGACCTTCGATTACAGCATTGAAGGGGAAAGCAGCATCCTGCTCAGCCAGCTCTTTGAGAAGCTGCGCATAGATGTGGATATCGCCGATGTCGCCGATGTGACTTTTACCGATGACAGCCTTCTTGAGATCACCCGGGAAAAGGACAGCAAAGACTGGAAGCTTCGCAGCCTGAAGCCGTTCCGTACCGAGGAGACCCTGACAGTGAAGCTGGTGAACGGAGATCAGTTCGAGATCCGTGTGACGGACTTTGTGCAGGGAGCGTATGGCCAGTCGATCAATATCGACATCTTCGGAGACGGCAGTATCACATTGGGTGAATATGTCCATCCCTATGACTGGGATTGGTGGGGTACATATGACCACGAAGAAAGAAACACATACTACTCTTACAGGACACTGGATCTCTCGGTAAGATACGGCAGCAACACGAATAATCAGGATATTGTCGCCAATCCTGCCGCGGGCTATGAATTTGATCACTGGGAGCTGCAGGATGGTTCATCGCACGGAGTTACTACAATTACATCCGCTGTTATATCCGCGGGATCCGCGGCATTCTCTCCGGGGTCTACCCTGACAGCTGTTTTCAGGAAGTCCTCAGGAGGCGGCGGAGGTGGATTTGATTTTAATGATGTAATACAGGAATGGATCGAAAAGATAACGAAAGATCAGCCGGTCGTGGATAAAACGGCTGCCGTCTATGATTATGCCAACAGGATCTATAAAGTTGACGTTTCAGCTTCTTCCCAGTTATATGCGGTAAACCAGAATCTGGACATAGATTTTGTAACAGATGTATCCGGTTCGATGCTTTTCCCATCGAAGCTTGAAGCTGTCGCTACTTTCAATAATGCGACAGATATTTTCACGCAGCTGGATAATGCGGTTCGGCAAAACCATCATGGGAATTTGCCGGCCAGCACAGCCGCCGGAGAATTGTATTATATAAATCTGGATCCGCAGGGCGCATCAAATGTATTTGTTGTAAGAAGATATAATGGACAGTGGTGGTGTCTGGCTGCCGCGTATACTGAAGAGGAGATAAACGCGCCTACTATTCCATGGGGGAACAACAGCCACTGGCGTCAGCTAAATGTAAGAGACAATAATGGCAATGTGGAGTATACGAATTTTTCAACACAGAATATCATCGAGAAAAAGATATATATGGCAACAGATTCTACGAAGCGGCTGGATTATCTGCAGCAGGCCCTGTACATTGCGCGGGACGTTTTGTACAAGGTCAATCCGGATGCGAAGATCGGTCTGACAACATTCGCGGCGAATGCAAATCAGGGTCGGTTTTACAGCGGTTCAGAAAGGGACGCACTATCTGCGGCGATCAGGGATATTGCGACAGAAGGAGGGACCAATCAAGCTGACGGGTTAGCAAAGGGAAAAGCGCTTCTGGATTCGGATCCGGATAATACAAGGAAAAAGGTTGCTATTCTGATCACAGACGGAGCCCCGAACGGATGTACATGGGATCAGATCAAGGCAAACGCTCAGAGCATGAAGAACGCGGGCATTGACGTATATACTGTAGGCCTGAGCGTTGAAAACGTGCAGGGCGCTTCGCAGGGACTTTATGAGACCTCAAACGGATACGGTTACGCCTTTGACGCCAAAGACGGGCGGGGCCTTGTAGAGGCGATCGAAAGCATCATCAACTCACTCACCACGAAAGCCAATCTGACCGGTACGGTTTCGGACGTCATTGATCCCGCGTTCTATCCTGTCGCGGAAGACGGAACGCCGCTTCAGCCGGGCGTTGAGTATGAAGACGAAAACGGACATAAATATACGCTCGCCAAGAATGGGGAAGAATGGACAGTGACATGGGCGGACCAGTCGATCGGCTGGGCATATACCGATATGCAGGGAGAGCAGCCCGGCTGGAAGGGAACGGTTTATGTCAAGGCGAAGGAGAACTTCCTCGGCGGCAACGCGATCAAGACAAACAGCAATACAGATAATGACAATGTCACGGTGACCGGATTCAAGACGTTCACATATAATGACGATGATGAAGAAGTCGTGCTTAACAGCGGACCGCTCAAGGATGAGGATGGTCAGCCAAAGACGATTTCGAAGAAGCTGGAAACTCCGTATGTGAATGTGGACGAGCTTGCGCTGACCGGCAACAATACAGAATGGACCGTTTATCTCGGAACAGAAGTGGATCCGAAGAGCGAACTGAAGGAATTGCTGAAAAAGGTGGATATCCAGAAGGTGGTCTCAGGTGATACCAATGAGATGATCACATCGAAAAGCCAGATGCTTGGAGGAACAGGCGCTTCTTCAAAGACGATCTCATTAACAGATTACCTTGGCCTGACATCCGACAGCCAGATCGACGCTCTGATAAATGACCTGCTTACAAATGGTTCGAAGACTTATAACTATAACGACTCCTTTGCGTCCGCATATGGCCATGGCTATGTCGGAGACATCAAGCTCTCGCTTGTGAACACCTCCGGCTGCTGGAACAAAGGGAACCACGCAACAGAAGCGACAGGCAAGGACGCGGAATTCACATTGAAAGTGGAGTATCTCCCGCGGACAAATGCTGAGCGGAATGGGGAACTGAATATCACAGAGGATAAGTATCACACCACGCCGGGAGGATCTGCGGGCGAGCCTGTTCCAAAGACAGGGAATGACATGACAAGCACCAACCATCATGTGATCAACGCCTACGCCAAGGGTTTCCGGATCACGAAGAAGGACCAGACCTTTGAGACGGAGCTGACCGGCGCGGAATTCAAACTCTATCGTACAGCGAGAGACGGAGAAACGACCGGAATCAAGACAATAGACGGGGAAGACTATGTTCCTGTCGCGACTCTGGACATGTCATCCTCCAGTACAGCTTCTGTAAACCCGCTTGAAGCACTGAGGGAGAATGAGAACTATTATCTGGTCGAGACAGATGCTCCTGACGGCTACAATGTACTGGAGGATCCGATCCCGGTGAACCTGACCTTTACGGACACCTATACGCCGAAGCCTGAAGGCGACCCGGCATCGGCAAAGCCTGCAGCAGGCCCATACGACTGGACACAGGCAGCGACCCTTACGATCGGCCCGTCCGGGCACGCCCGCATGACAGACCAGGAAGGAAATCCGCTGACGGGCGCAGGCATCGATGCGTCCGCCTCCGCGGAAACGGTATATTTCGATATCTCGAATGACTCAGGCGTAGCGCTTCCGAATTCCGGAGGCCCCGGCACCACCTGGATCTACATTCTGGGCGCGGTCCTGCTTTTGGGCGGAAGCATACTGCTGATCGCCCGTCTCCGGTCGGGCAAGACGGCAGCATAGCGGTAGCGGGCGTCAACCGGAAACAGTGAATCGCAAATAGGCAATTTATAAAACAGCGAGGTTCTGAAACCTGGATAGGCGAAGGAATCCCGCTATTTTATTGTGTTCTTCAGAACGGTGCGGGCAAAGTCTGATAGCAAGTCGCTTTTTATAGACTAACAGATCAATAAGGTGTATTATATATATGTATATCTATCGCATTGACACAATGCATGAGCTCATCTGACTGATAAGAAATCTGACGATCGGGAACGACCCTGCAAGAACACAGACACCGGGAGAAAGACCTCAGCGCATTCACATAGAGGAGTTTTATCATGGGATCTTTGCAGGAGAGGATCTATAAATTCGCCCGGAAACACCGGATATATCTGCTGGCTCTTTCCATTGCGGTCGTATTTGTTACGACCTATGCTCTGATTCTGCCCGCCATTACTCTTGATGAAGATACGGCGGCGAAGCAGGGCGGGATCGACCTGCCGAAAACGGAACAGGATCAGGCGCAGCAAACGCAGAAGGACGAAGCCGTTCCCGCGGACACAGATGCTGACGCGGCCGGCGCAGATGCCGGTCAGACTGATAATGATGCTGTTCAGGCAGGCGCGGACAATGATGACGCGGACCCGAACGGCAACGCCGCGGGCAAAGACGCGGAACCCGCAGACTCTGCGGCTTCGGACAAAGACCCTGATCCCGGTAAGAGCGAGGCGGAGGGCCCTGCGCAGGACGCGCGGCAGCAGGATGAGAGCGTAAAGGCCGGGGACAGTGAAACTGAAGATCCCCACAAGACCCCAGAAACCGCCGGCACGCTGACCTTTGAAGGGGAAGGCTTCGGCATCACCGCGGAATGCGGCCCGGAGGCAGGGCTTCCCGCGGACACGCAGATCATGGCCGAGGAGATCCCGGAGGATGACGAATACTATGAAGGCTACCGCCAGGAAGCTCTGAAAGCCCTGCAGGAGCAGGAGGGCGGAAACAAGAACGGCTCCCTCAGCTTTATCCGGCTCTATGATATTACACTCACATCTGACGGCGCGGCTATCGAACCGGACGCGCCCATCGACGTTACCATCTCCTATGACAAACCGGTAAAGGCGTCTGATGAAAAGACAGGCGATGCGGATAATATCCGGATCGTTCATTACAGCGCCGATAAAAAGGGAAAGCTGCAGACTGAGGTCCTGGATCCGGAGGACGTGACAGCCACCATGAAAAAGGACAAGCTGCAGGAAACGACATTCACAGCGGAGAGCTTTTCTGTTTACGCTGTAGTCTATACTGTGGATTTCCACTGGGAAATTGACGGGAAAAAGTATGATTTCTCAATGCCCGGCGGCGGATACATGAGTTTTACAAAACTCATGGAGGTTCTGGGCGTGGCAGGAAGCGGCGCGCAGAGTGAAGCGGGAGACGGAGACAAAGCCGCTGAAGCGCAGGAAGAGCAGGATGCGGTCCTGACACTGGACGATGTAAAGGTCAGCGAAGAAACGAAAAAGTTTGTGGAAGATGTGAAGAAGGTGGAGTTCTCTTCGCCGGATCTGGTCTGGGTCCAGAAGATCGAAGAGGATACCACCGTCGGGCAGCTAAAGGAGAAGAACAAGCTTGAATGCGAATACAGTTACCGGCTGACCTGGGATGAGATCGAAAAAATCAACGCCACGGCCGTTGAAGCGGGGGACTGGGGAATTATTTCCCTGAAAGCCTTTGATACGACCGAGCAGCTTAAGGTTACCATGAAGGACGGGAGAGAGTTCATCATACGGGTAACCGACTATGCCGCTTACACTCCCGTTGAGGACGACGGCGTCACGATCCCGAATCCTTCGGGAACCACAATGAATCTGTTCGACTACTGGGTCGATAACAGTCTGAAAAACAGGACAGGCAAATCAGCATGGCCCGGCTATAATGGCAACAATAATTACACCAACTCTTATCATAACGGGCAGACGCTCCGGGGCAGCGGCAATAACAGCGGAATCAACAGCTGGTCCGGAAATGCCAATGAAGGCCACGCGCTCAAATTCAATCCCTCGGACGAGAATACTGTAATAGACGGTACGTACAGAAACTGGCGGCAGATCAGTGTGAACGGCGCCAGAAGGATCAACAGCTGGGTCGGCAACGCGGATCCGCTTCAGGGACTGGTGGAACCTGTTCTGAACGCGAACGGATATCCGAAGCTGACAAACAACTCCAACCTTGGAACGAATGGTGAAGATCTGGATTA
>CADBRP010000219.1 GCA_902797095.1 uncultured Eubacteriales bacterium
TCTCCACATCCTGGCATTCCTCATAGAGGTCTCCCTGACTGATTTCATGATACCACACCTTTCCGCAGATTCTGCGTTCCTGTTTTACCTCAACAATAGAAATGACACCCGGTGCGATCACCGTCTCAACCGGAAGGCAGACTGCAGCCTTCTTATATGCCGGTTCCATGGCATACAGTCCGTAGTTCCGGATATAATTTTCCGCAAGGCTGCTGACCAGGGTGGAGATCTCCCTTCCCTCGTTTATATTATCCCGGATCATGGTGGAACTGATGCTCTCCAGATGGGAAGGCAGGCGGACAAATATCGGCTTCTCCGACAATTTTCCGCAAATCTCTTTTTCATTCAGGTCGGAACTGTCTCTGGAAAAGATAATATGAGGCAGAGTCTGGACAGAATCTTTTACGGCTTTTTTCCGGTATGCGGATGCATTGACTATCACATCGCTGCCGGCCACCAGCGCGGGTTTTTTTCCGTTCATCGCGGCGACCAGCCTGCGGATATCCTCCGGAAAGGCGATATTTACAGGTATTTCCTCCGGAAACAGATATACATCCTGTATCTGGGCCGTAGACATTTCGATAATCTTCCGGCGAATTTCAAAAGGCTGAGCCCGCTTGGACCAGGAAAACTCATCGGCAGCCAGATATACCCTAAACCCCATATCCCGGATTTCCTGCACGATCCTTGTATGTCCAAGCGAGAAAGGATCAAAGGTTCCGGGGAAGAAAGCGTACGGAAGGTTCTGCTCATGCAGAGGCAGTCCGTGACAGGCCTGCTCATAGTCTGAAATAAAAGTATAAATGTAATGCAGTGCAGCAGCGGTAAAATATCGTGTCAGGCTTCCCCCTTCAAATCCGGTCAGTGACAGAATCTTTCTGGCCATAAAAGAGAAATATAATTCCTTGCGTGCAAGAGAAAATGCCTTTCCGCCGAATAGTCTCTGGCCTGTAATGTAAAGGCTTTCCCGCGAGATTTCCACCTCGTAATGGGACAGGCCGATACACAGAAGACCCAGCGCTTCTTTCTGCAGGCCTTCATCAGCTGAAGCGGGATTTTCAGGAAACTGCTCCAGATATACGCCCACTGTCTCAAGCGCGACAACGGCGGCCTTTTTGCTGCTCCCCGTAATCAGCGTTTTCAGATGCTCCAGAAAATCATGCTGTTCCATACCCGAAAGACAGAACAGAAGCTTCCCGAGAAAAGACGGTATATATTTTGCAACCGAATACTCGTTAATCTCAAGCGCTCTTGCTAGCTCCAGAAGGATCTCGTACCGCTGGGGCGCCTTCAGATGCTTCATCACATCCAGAAGATGCTCCCCCGCCTGAAGCCTGTTGACGATCCTGCCCCCGAACTGCAGCAGATGAAGCAGATGTGATGCATACTGGTAAACTTCATTTTCATCGCTCCGCTCTTCATAAAGCTTATGCAGGATCTCAAGATTCAGATACTTGTAGATCCAGGGGATTCCCGCCCTCTGGTTTTCCAGATACAGGCTGGACAGATCATAAACGCCGATCCCTTTCACGCTTGGGATGCCGAAAAATTCATTGATCCTGGCATCCAGATAGCGCAGGCAGTAGTTTTCCCCGGCAATGGTCTCTTTGTCCATTCCGGTAATACAGGCATAGGATTCTTCCGGCCGGAACCCCTGTCGGAGCCATCCCAGCAGGAACCACATGGCTGCTACCCGGATCTCGCCGGTCTTTTTCCGTGCCAGCAGGGAAGCAAAACCACTCAGGATCCGGATGTCTTCTTCCTCACAGCAGCGGTATGGAATCTGGGAAACGCAATCGATCAGGATGAAAACAATCAGGTCAGAATAAGCCAGGCTGCGGCACCTTTCGGCATATACATGGATCAGTCTGCTTTTCTGCTGGTCCGGCAGCGCTTTCAGCAGTGTGTCGATGACTGTTTTCAGTGCATAACCTGTCCAGCGGATCTGACGATCCTGCATATAGGGCTCCGGCGAAAGAATCCGGTCCAGAAAGCTTTCCCATGCATGAATCATGGAATCCCCCAGGTTCGGGCATTCATATCCCGACGGGATCTCCTTGGTAAAGCGGATCTCATAATCCGCGATAATTCTGCCTGCGAGCGAAGCCGCCTGTCTGCGGATATCTCCTTCCTGATGTGACATCATACCGCCCAGGAACCTCAGCAGACGTTTTTTCTGTTCCTGCGGAAAATAAACCGAGTATTCTCCTGCTGCTGTCAGGAAAGCCCGTACATGCCTCCAGTCCTTTTCGCTGCGGATACGTTCCAGCAGAGTCCTGAACCGTTCCTCGTCGTTCGAATCATGCATAACGGACAGGTTGAATCGGATCGCCAGGTGTTTGAAGCAGTCCGTTAATTCCTGTTCGTTCATCAGAACCGGATATTTCTGTCCGACGAAGCTTCCGTCCTCATGAAAGCGGGCACCTGCTTCATCTGCGGCACTGAAAACCGGCGTTCCGTCTTCGGTATCGAGCCCTGTGCTGCAGCCCAGAGAAATCAGATAATCCTCAAAATCCTTCAGTTTTGCATATACTCTCATGTAGCGCTGCTTTTTGACATCGTCCACATTGTCGAGTTTTGACAGGATCACATCAAAGGATTCTTTGAGGGTCCAGAAATGGATCTGCTCGCTGTGATCCGGGCCAAAGACACTCTTGACCCGGAAATCAGCGTAAATCAGCAGCAGGCTCTCACAGGAGAGATTGTCCAGTTCCAGATCCCACACAGAATGATTCGAGGCGATGCTGCCGATCACCGGAATATTGTACAGGCGGCAGAACTGGTAAGTATAGTAATAATGCAGGTACGGCACTCTCCTTGCTTCCGTGGGACGGCAGCCGAACTTTCCCATATCATGGACCATGGCAGCTGCCGACATCAGGCCCGGATCCACACTCACTTCGGAATGGAGGAGCTGCCTTACCATATGCATCGCGACATGATGCACGCCTGCCACATGTCCCAGCGTATTGTACGGAGTGCACACCCGGGACAGGCGGAGAAAAGCATACACAAAACCTTCATGAAAGCTTTTTTCAAAGCGGCTGTATTCCTCCCGGATCCCGCAGTATGCTTCTTCCTCCGGCTGCATAAGGCGGAAATCTCTCCTCGCGTCAAAAGGAATCTCAGCCTGTTCACGTTCAAAAAGCCTGTTCAGTACCTTCAGATAAAACTCGACAGCTTTCCGGCGCTCAGTAACCTTCTCCACTTTAAAATTTCCCGGAAAAAAGAGGGATTGCAGAAAGGAAAAACTGTATTTCAGCCAGTCTTCAGGCGGATCCGCGCACAGGCTGTTCATCGCCGGCAGACAGATCTCCAGCACTTTTTTCAGGTTTGTTCCGGTCTGCGGAATTCTGTATTCCTCTGTTATTCTCCTGATCAGTTTATTATGATCCGTCATCTTTTCCTCCCAGGTATCGGAAAAAGACCAGGTACCCCGCACCTGGTCTTTACTCCCGCGTCAGCCGGAAGCGGTATCCTTCCCGGCTGTGCCCGTCTGTCAGATAAACTTACTTTCTGCTTATTGCTTTCAGGATTTTTTCTTCAATTCCCGCGGCGTTCAAACCATAATGATCCATAAGCTCCTGCGGCTGTCCGGACTGCCCGAAACTGTCATTGACCGCCACCATCTCCATCGGAACCGGACAGTTCAATGCCAGACATTCTGCTACAGCGCTTCCCATACCTCCGTAAATCTGATGCTCTTCTGCCGTCACCACCGCGCCGGTTTCTTTTGCGGCTCTTACCACAGTCTCCACATCAAGCGGCTTAACTGTATGCAGATCATAGATCCTGACGGAGATTCCCTGCTCTGCCAGTTTTTCTGCCGCATTGCATGCCTCGTAAACCATAGCGCCATTAGCAAAGACCGTAACATCTGTTCCGTCCTTTACAATCCTTGCCTTCCCCAGTTCAAAAGGTGTGGATTCATCTGTCACGACCGGAACCGCCTCACGACCAAAACGAAGGAAGCATGGTCCGTTTACCTTTGCAACCGCAAGTGTCGCTTTTCTCGTCTCTTCCGCATCACAGGGTACCACTACAGTCATATTCGGAAGCACCCGGGTAATGGCGGTGTCTTCGAGAGCCTGATGTGTAGCGCCGTCAGGACCTACGGAGATCCCTGCATGAGCGCCGCCGAACTTGACATTCAGATTATTATAGCATACCGTGGTCCTGATCTGATCCCAGGCTCTGCCTGCCA
>CADBRP010000220.1 GCA_902797095.1 uncultured Eubacteriales bacterium
CGGGGAATCTGCCGGGCCCGGCTGTCCCGGGGAAACCGGCTCCGCGCAAAGGCGGGTTCGCCCCCGCGGGCCAGACGACGCAGATGATCATCGGAGCGGGGGAGGAATCGGACCGCAGCATACTGCAGACCAGCGAGCGTCTGTACAGGACGTTCAAAATGAAGCGGGTCTATTACTCGGCGTACATCCCGGCGGTGAGTTCCCCGATGCTTCCGGAAAAGGGAACACCGCCCCCTCTGGCCAGAGAGCACCGGATTTATCAGGCGGACTGGCTGCTCCGTTTTTACGGGTTCACGACCGGGGAACTGTTCGGAAAAGGAGATCTGAATCTGGATCCGGACCTGGATCCCAAGGTCATGTGGGCGCTGCGCAATCTGGACCGGTTCCCGGTTGAGGTAAACCGGGCGCCCTACGGAGTCCTGATAAGGGTGCCCGGAATCGGCGACACCTCTGCGAGGAGGATCATACGGCAGCGCCGGTTTGCCGCGGTGCGGTTTGAGGACCTTAAGAAAATGGGCGTCGTCATGAAGCGGGCGAAGTTCTTCCTTACCTGCGGCGGAAAGTACTGCGGAAACAGATCTTTTGAGCCGGAAAAGATCCGTACAGGGATCCTGCAGATGGAGGAAGGAGTCCAGCTATCCATGTTCGACAGCGGATGGAACCGGATCGGAGAGGGCGAGCGGAGAGAAAAGCTCAGCGCGCAGGGACTGATATGAAGGATTATATATATGACAATACATTCGACGGTTTTCTGACCGTGGTATGGCACCATTATTACACGGACCGGGCGGCGGGCATCTTTACGGAGGATACTTATCAGGCCAGCTTTCTGCAGGAGCGGATGACAGTGGAGACGGATCATGAAAAGGCAGACCGGGTATACCGGGCGATCCGGGACAGGATCTCCGGATATGATCTCAGATGCGTGTACCGGGCCTGGCTGTCCTGTGATCCTGAGAAGGATATGAAGATCCTGCGTTATGTGGTCCTGGGTTTTAAGACCGGGCACAGCCTGTCTTTCCTTCACGGGGATCCGGCTGTTTTTTCTGTGCAGCAGATCCTGAAAAAAATCAGCCGGGAATCGGAGCGCATGCTTCAGTTCGTCCGGTTTTCGGTGCTGGAGGGGAATGTGCTTTACGCGAAGGTGGAGCCGGATAACGATGTGATCGAGCTGGCCGCGCGCCATTTCGCGGACCGGTTTCATTCCGACGCGTTCGTGATCCATGACGCGAAAAGGAACAAGGCGGTCATCGCCAGCGGAGGGAAATGGTACATTTCTGCCTTTGCGCCGGAAAGCGCGGCTCAGGTGTCGCGGGAGGAGCGGGATTACCGGCGTCTGTGGAAGAAGTATTTTGATCATATCGCGATCATGGAGAGGAAAAACCCGCGGTGCCAGGGCCATTTCGTTCCGGACCGCTACCGCAGGAACCTGACGGAGTTCACGGAGCCGGGAGAGTTTTGAGCCTGAGGTTCAAATCTGTTTGAACTGAGGATGGCGGTCGGGTATAATAAACCGACAAGAAACACAGAAAGCGTCCGGCGCCGCGGCGGGGGAGAGAGTTCCTCCGGATTGGGCGGACCGGGCCGGAGAGGACGATATGAACGTACTGATTTCAAATGATGACGGAGTTGAGGCCAGAGGTCTGCTGGAGCTGGCGAGGGCCCTGCATGAGGAGGCGGGTCTGGATGTATATGTGTCCGTGCCTGACGGACAGCGCAGCGCGTCCGGACACGGCATTACCCTGGGGAAGTCCATCTATGTCAGCGAAGTGAAGATCGATCACGCGGAGAAAGCGTATCAGACGTCCGGGCTTCCCGCGGACTGCGTCAAGCTCGGGCTGGAGCTTCTGCGCAAGGAAGGCATAGAGATCGATATGGTTTTCGCGGGGATCAATCACGGCGGCAATCTGGGGACGGACACGCTGTATTCCGGGACCGTCGCCTGCGCCATGGAGGGAAGCATCTGCGGCTATCCATCCGCCGCGGTGTCGGTGGACCATCATCAGGCGAAGCATTTTGATTACGCCTGCGAACTGGCTGTAAAGACAGCGAAAGCCTATATGAAGCAGATCGAAGAAGGAACTGCGGACTGCAGGACAGTCCTGAACATCAATGTGCCGGACCGCCCGAAGGAAGAACTGAAGGGCCTGAAGTACACCCGCCTGGGGGACCGCAAATATATTGAGATCTTCATCAATGAGGAAGGAAGCGAGAATCTGATAGTGCCCGGAAACTTTCAGTACACAGGGACTCCGGTGCATTATACGGATCTGCCGGAGGATGTGGATGTGATCGCCAATCAGAACGGATACGCGACGGTCACGCCGATCCAGTCCAATCTGACGGATCACGAAATGGTGGACAGGATTCGCGAGTGGGATCTGGGCTGAAGCCGCGCGGAACATTTAACCGGGATAAAAAACAGAGGAGAAGAGAAGAATGGAACTGATAAACAGAGAAGATACGGTTTTCATCGTAATTGACTTTCAGGAAAAGCTGATGCCTGTAATGGCGGAAAAAGAGCGGCTGGAGGAAAAGGTCTGCAGGCTGGCTGAAGGCATGAAAGCGCTGGAGATACCTCATATCGTAACGCAGCAGTACACAAAGGGGATCGGGGAGACGATCCCGTCGATCGCGGAGGCGGTCGGGCCTTTCGAGCCTGTCGACAAGACCAGCTTCAGCTGCCTTGGAAACGAGGAGTTTGTGAAGCTGCTGGAGGCCTCCGGAAAGAAGACTGCTGTGGTCTGCGGCATAGAAGCTCATATCTGTCTGCAGCAGACAGTACTGCAGCTTCTGGAAAGAGGCTTTAAGGTTTACGTCCCGGCGGACTGCGTTTCCTCCAGAAGCCTGCTTGACAGGGAAATGAGCCTTTCCCGCATGGCGGCGGCGGGCGCTGTCCTGACAAGCTATGAGGCGGTTCTCTACGAGCTGCTGAGAGACGCGAAGGATCCTGCTTTCAGACAGGTATCAAAGATCGTAAAATAGATTCCGCAGAAAGCGGACTGGAGTTTGTTCGAAATGTATATTTTTGATCACAGGATCACTCTTGAAGACAGAGAGATACTGGAGCAGTATCTCGGGGGTTTTGATTATAAGACCTCGGGCCTTTCCTATTCGGCGCTTTATATGTGGCGCGATATCAACTGCTTCAGCTGGGAGATCATCGGGGACTACATGTGCGTCAGCGGAATCAGCCATCTGGAGCTGGAGGACGGGATCATTCTGCCGTTTATGTTCCCGCCCCTGACGGCAACCGGGGAATATGACCCTGCTTCCCTGAGGGAAACCATCTATGCGGCAAGAGAACGGTTTGAAAAGGCAGGCCAGCCTTTCAGCCTGCGTCTGGTGCCGTTCCATATGCGCGAGATCATCGCCGAGGCGGTGCCCGAGCTGCGCTGGGAGGATGACAGGCCGAACTATGACTATATCTATCTCACCCAGGACCTGATAGAGCTGAAGGGCAGGGATTTCCACAAAAAGAAGAACCATCTGAATTACTTTAAGAAAACATACAGTTACGAGTATGTGGAGCTGACATCCTCGATGGCGGACGAAGCCATGGAGTTCATCGCGGAATTCAACCGGAGAAAGGACGTCGCTCCTCATGAGATGGAAATGCTCAGGATGGAGGAGCGCGCGATGGCGGATGTGTTCCGCAGCATCGAGAAGGTGGGATACAGCGCCGGCGCCATTCTGATTGACGGGAAGATCGAAGCGGTCGCTATCGGGGGAAAGCTCGGGAAAAACACCATCACGGAGCATGTGGAGAAGGCGAACATAAACTATCGCGGCCTGTATCAGGCGATCAATAATGAGTTCTGCAGGAATGTCGCCTCAAAGGCCAAATATATTAACCGCGAGGAGGATATGGGGATCCCGAATCTCCGCAAAGCGAAGCTGTCCTATCGTCCATGCAAGCTGCTGGAAAAGTATATCGCTTCGTTCAGAAAGTGATATCCGCCTGCGGCGCTTTCTGCCGTAAGGGCCGGAATTGACAAGAAAATAACGGTACTACTTTGAGGTGAAAAACTTTTTTTTGTACTATCTTGCGGTCGGGCCCGATAATTCCGAATTATTGCTCAGATAAGGGCGGTTTGCCCCAAAGTTTCGTTAAAAAATTAACAATAGTGCCCAAAAGCCCTTGAATTATCTGTTTTTTATGATATTATGTTTATTAACCAAAGCAGATAGTTTTATCTGCACGCAGATTGTATCACCGTACAGGGAGGCTTTATAAAAAACCTCTGCAGGGATCCTCAGGGACCCGCAGTCCGGTGCAGGAATACGAGTTCTAAAGGAGGAGATTGTTATGAGAGAAGTAGTAATTGCCAGTGCAGCGAGAACAGCGATCGGTAAGTTCGGCGGAAGTCTGAAGGACATTCCGACAAGAAAGCTGGGTGCGATCGCCATCAAGGGCGCGATCGAGAGAGCTGGCATCAAGGCTGAGCAGGTTGATGAAGTCGTTATGGGATGCGTACTTCAGGGCGGTCTTGGGCAGAACGTTGCACGGCAGATGATGCTGGACGCCGGACTTCCGGTAGAGACCCCGGCTTTCACAATCAATAAGGTTTGCGGTTCCGGTCTGAGAGCAGTCGAGCTGGCTGCGCAGATCATCAAGGCTGGAGATGCTGATATCGTCGTAGCAGGCGGCGCGGAGAACATGTCCGCTACAGCTTACGCTATGCCGGCAGCAAGATGGGGAGCCAGAATGTTCAACACTGAGATGAAGGACATGATGGTC
>CADBRP010000221.1 GCA_902797095.1 uncultured Eubacteriales bacterium
AGTGAAATGAAGCGTTCTTCTGACGGATCTGAAAAAAGGATGATAAGCGTGAAGGCTTATGAGATCCGTTCAGGAGAAAAGTGTGAAAGAATCCGGGACGGCCTGTTCAGACCGAATTGCAGAGTTATGGTTTCCTGCAGGGAAGAAACACCCGAAAACGGCGTCGAACCGGTCCCCGGGAACATCATTTCCGCGAGGGGAACGATAACTGTTCCCGCGGGAAAACGCAATCCGGGATGTTTTGATTACCGTCTGTATCTGAAGGGAAAGGGCATAAGGACACAGCTCAGGGCGGAGATCTTAATATGCCGCGCGGGTCAGAGAACTGGACCCGCGGGAAGGATATGGCTGTTCCGCGAAGGTTTCCTGAAGCGTATAAAAACGCACGCGACAGATCAGACCGCTGCCTTTGTACGCGCGGTTCTGTTCGGGGATTCCGGCATGCTGGACGAAGATGTGCTGGACAGCTTCAGAAAAAACGGAACAGCGCATATCCTCGCTGTCAGCGGGCTGCATATCGGGCTGATCTACAGCATGCTGATGAAGTTAAAGAATCTCCTGCTTTTTCTCCTTCCGCAGCGCGTAAGGCGGCATCAGCACAGGATGTTTTTCTTTTTCACAGCGTGTTTTTTTCTTGGCTACATGACCGCCTCGGGGTTTTCCCCGTCCGTGGTCCGCGCTGTACTGATGGTCATGATGCACAGCATGGCACAGATTACCGGAAGGAGATACGATCTTCAGTGCTCTGCCTTTGCGGTCGGAATACTGTCAGTAATTATGAACCCATGGGTCCTGTTTCAGACCGGATTTCAGATGAGCTTTCTGGCGGTGCTCATGATCGGGCTGCTCACGCCGTATGTAAAGTCAGTATACACCGGGATATTCATGAGCAGCGCTGTGGTGCAGATCGGCTTGTTCCCGTATATGATATGTCATTTCGGTATCTTCTCACCGGCAGCGGTCCTGGTCAATGTTCCTGCTGTTTACCTGACCGGAATTCTTGTTCCCGCGGGGTTTTTCGCGATGGTTACGCCTGTATTAAAGCATCAGGCGGATATTCTGCTCGCGGGACTGAGTGAAGTCCTGATCCGCTTCAATGATATCTGCTGCATCGAGGGCATTACTTCGTTTCAGGCGGCATCTCCGCCGCCTCTTATTGAGGCGCTGTGGTATATCGGCCTTGCAGCGTTTGCTTCAGAGGAAGGAAGACGCCTGATCATAAGGCGTGATTTTACAAAGCTCAAACGGCGATTAGCGCTGGTGATCCTTGCGGCATGCATTGTCGGAGCGGGCTGTGATGACGGTTTCAGGAGCATGGATGTGGTTTTCGTGGATGTAGGGCAGGGGGACTGCGTACACATCCGGACATGCGGAAGAAACTATCTGATAGACGGCGGGGGAAGCAGCAGGTATCACGTGGGAAAGAAAACTGTGAGGCCTTATCTTCTCGCGAACGGCGTTTCCGCGGTAGACGGAGCGTTTGTAACGCATCTTCATACAGATCATTACAAGGGAATCTGTGAACTGGCGAAGGAGGGTATGGTAAGGAGGCTGTATGTATACGACGCAAACCGTCTTAAGCAGGACAGCATCTGCAGGGAAACCGGCCTGACGCCGGAGAAGATCACCTATATCAGGCGAGGTCATAAAGTCAGGCTGTCCAGAGAAGCTTCGCTGACCGTTCTGTGGCCGGAGAAGAAGCAAAGGCAGGATTATCAGAAGATGATCAGCGATGAAGAAAACGAGAATGCGTCAAGCCTGATTATGAAAGTTATGATCAGGGGAGTCACTGTGATCGATACAGGAGATATGGACGAAGAAGGAGAGCGTAAGCTCATAAGCTGTACCGGAGATCTCCGCGCGGATATATTGAAGGCAGGGCATCATGGTTCGAGGACCAGCAATTCGGATCCTTTTCTTAACGCTGTCAGTCCTGATCTGTGCGTGATCCAGGTCGGGGAAAACAATATTTACGGACATCCGTCGCCTGAAACCCTGCGGCGCCTGCGGGAAAGAGGAATACCAGTGCTGCGAAATGACAGGCAGGGCGCGGCAGGGATCCGTGTGCGGGATGGGGAAATCCGGGATGTACGCACAATGATACATTGAATATTTCCTTCAGGAACAGGAAGTAGTTGTATATGGTTCGGGCGCAATGATATAATCACAGCATGAAAAGCAAAACATTATCTGAAAAACTGAACACATTGATCCTGACGCTGGTTCTGGCGTCCATGGCGGTATTTCTTCCCGCTCTTTTCAGTCCTGCCTTTGCAGAGGAGACTTCCGCCCCGCAGCCGATCGACGGAGAACTGATCGTTGTAATGAAGGACAGCGCGAAGCAGCCTGCCGATAACGTAGTAGATCAGCTCGATCAGGAAGTGGGCGTAGAAAACTCGGAAACGATCACGGATCAGACTGCTGAAGACGGAGAAAGTCTTCTGGTAACCGTTGAAAACCCGAAAGATACCGAAAAGGCAGTCCGGGAGCTGGAGGACATGCCGGGAGTTCTTATGGTGCAGCCGAATTACCGCTACGGTCTGCTGGAAACAGGAAGAATGGAACCAATGGCGTCGAATCCATTCAAGGATTCATTAAGTTCCGATCAGTACTACATCCAGGAATGGGACCCGACATTCAGCGGTTACTGCGGCGTCAACGCCATCGGCGCATGGAAAAAGATGCGCAGAAAGGCAACTGTCACCATAGCTGTAATGGACACGGGATGCAGCACCGGCCACGGGGATCTCTCATCAAATGTGCTGAAGAGCCTCGCCTATAATTCCGTCACCGGAAAAACAGGGGCATCTGCTGTCGGCGACACCATCGGACACGGAACGCATGTCGCCGGCATTGCGGGGGCTGTCTGCGGAAACGGGATAGGAATCAGCGGAGTATCCGGCAATTCCGCCAGGATACTTCCGATAAAGGTGTTCGACGGAGATTACACAACTTCAAAAGAACTGCTGAAGGCGTTTTCATATCTCAGGAATCTGATGGACGCGGGAAAACTGCCGAATCTGCATGTGATCAATATGAGCCTGGGCGGCTACGCGAAGCCCGGCGGGATGAATACTGTGGATTCAGCGGTAGCCCGTGAGATCACGGCCATGCGCGGCAGAAATGTAATCTGTGTCTGCGCCGGAGGAAATGGCAACTGGAGCACCGCCGCGTATACGAGCACCATGTTCCCCGGAGATTACAAAGACTCTTTCTGCGTTACCGCTCTTGACGACAACGGGGCCAATCTCCCGTTTTCTGATTATAACAAGGCAAAGGACATCAGCGCTCCGGGAATGGACATTCTTTCCACGGTGCCCGGCGGTTTTTCCTACGGAACAGGATCCTCCATGGCCGCTCCGGTCGTTTCCGGAATCGCGGCGATGATATGGGCAGACTGCCCCACGCTGACAGCTTCCCAGGTAATACAGGCAATGCAGAATACGGCGCGTCCTGTCAATACCTCCAGATATAACAGAGGGAGCAGGACAGGAAGCAAAGGCGCGGTTGACGCGGACAGGGCGCTTACCTATGCAAGACGGCTTGCGGCAGCCAAGCGCAGCATTTCAAAAGCGTCAGTAAAATTATCAACAGTCTATCCG
>CADBRP010000222.1 GCA_902797095.1 uncultured Eubacteriales bacterium
CAATTCTTTTTACGGGGGGTCTTATCGCGGCCGGCTCTTTTTCTTTTTCTGGCGCTGTTTCCGCGGCAGCCCCGGCTTAACGTTTTTTATTCCCGTCAAGATCGTCCTGCAGGGATTTTCCGCTGTTCGCCTCCTCAGCCGGCGCGAGGGTCATTCCCACAACTCCTGCCAGGATCAAAGCTCCGCACAGGTAATGATACCAGCAGAGCGGTTCCCCCAGTATCAGCGCGCCCGCGATGATCGAGATCAGCGTGGAAGCGCTGTTGAAAACAGTAGACTGTATGATCTGCATGTGCGCGAGCATGAAGGCCATGAACTGCGCGGAAAGCAGAATGCAGAAAATCCCCAGAAATGAGACCCATATTACGAATTCCGGATGGGTAAGCGGCTCGAACAGACCCGCGAAATCATTCCGGATCAGCGCCCTGATGACGGCCGAGCCGAAGAAGATCACAAACCCGCCCACGGCAATGCATGTGGTGATCTCGATCGGAGCGAATACTCCCCGCACATACCGCGCGGACACATTCTGACATGCCATGAAGATACTGCTGACCGTCATGATGACCAGACCTGTCACGTTGAGATGTATATCCGCCGCGTTCAGAATGATCAGAACCAGCAGCGCCGAAACCGTGAGGACAACAAAGAAATTCTGAAGCCTTGTGGAACGTTCCCCCAGGGTAATGCGGCCGATGATCTTCGCGAAGATCGGCACCATCGCGTATACGATGGCCCCCTCTATCGATGTGGCGAAATACATGGCGAAAATCTGCAGAATCATAAACAGAATATAAAAAGCCGCCGGCTGATAGAGTTTCCCCTTCGGACGGCCCGGTCTCGCGGGCGGATAGTTTCCCAGTGCCTTGCTGACGCACGAAAAAATCACTACGCCGATCAGGGCAGCCGCGTAGCGGTACGCGAGAAGCGTCAGAGTATCGCCGTATGGCACACATTTTTTTATTCCGAAAAACGAGAATCCGATGGACAGTGTAAACGCTGCCGCGGCAAGATACAGACTCGCTTTTCCTGCCTTTTTATCCGTTTCTCCGCTCATAACAGAACTCCCCGTACGAAAATCTCAATTCCGATGAAAATCAGGATGCATCCTCCAAGGATCCCGGCCTTCCCTGTCAGCCTCTCCCCGAGGTTTCTTCCCGCGGCAAGCCCTCCTGTGCAGATAACGAAGGTCACCGCCGCAATGATCAGCGCGCAGAAGAACGCGGACGCCGCGCTGTAGGAAACGATGGCGAACCCCACCGACAGCGCGTCAATGGAAGTCGCGACGCCCTGCAGCAAAAGCACACCTGCCGTCAGCGTCACTTTCTGATCCGGAGCCGCTTCTTCACCCTGCGGCTTTCGGATCGTTTCCAGAATCATTTTTCCGCCGATCCAGCAGAGAAGCGCCAGAGCGATCCATGGCACCAGCTTTTCGAACGCGTGAAAAGCCTGCACCAGCATGTGCACGCACACCCATCCGATCACCGGCATGATGAACTGGAAAAAGGCGTAGGTGCCGGCGATGACCGACATCTTCCGCCTGCTCATATGCGGCTCGGCAAGTCCGTTGGCGATGGAAACCGAAAACGCGTCCATCGCCAGCCCGATTCCAAGCAGAATGCTGTTCAGAATAAAAGCCGTCATCTCCGCTCCGCCTCCGGCGGTTCCTGCAGATACTTTTCCACCCGGTACATGGGAAAGCCTATTACATTATCCATGTCGCCTTCGATATGGTCCACATGCTGTCCGAATGTCTCCTGAATGGCGTAACCTCCCGCCTTGTCATATGGCTCGCGGGTCTGCACGTACTCCCTCAGCCACTCATCGCTGTAGTATCCGAAGAAGACATCCGTCGTATCATAAAGGCAGCGCACGCGTGGACGTTCGCCGCTGTTGTCCGCGATGCATACTCCGGTGATCACCTGATGCCTGTCCTCACGCATTCCGGAAAGAATCCGGAATGCTTCTTCAGGAGATTCAGGTTTCGTTATGATCCTTCCCTGATATACCACCACCGTATCCGCGGAAATGATCAGGCCTTTTCTCTTTTGCATCACATCGCGCGCTTTGATAAGGGCAAGGTACATCACTGTGGTTTCCGGATTCATTTCAAAGGGTACGCTCTCCCTGACACGGGGAGAAACGCTCTCCGCTTCATATCCCCTTTCACGGAACATCCTGATGCGTCTTGGCGACGCGCTTGCCAGTATGATATCCTGACGCTTCATGCGGCTCCTCCTGTTGTCTCCGCCTGACTACAGAGCGGCTACCGCTTCTGCCAGCACCTGACCGATCGGCTCATGTATCACCAGATCCGCCCGTCCGTCAGCGGATGTGCTGCTCTTGTTGATCAGGACCAGATGCTTCCCGCGGAAATAATTGATGAATCCCGCCGCAGGATAGACCACCAGGGATGTTCCCCCGATGATCAGCGTGTCCGCTTTTCCGATGGCTTCGACCGCGCCTCTGATCTGCTCGTCATCGAGAGCCTCTTCGTAGAGAACCACATCAGGCTTTACCGTCCCGCCGCAGCGGCTGCATTTCGGCACATGCCCGTGGCAGTTCTCAGGATCCATCACGTAGTCCAGATCGTAGGAAGCGCTGCATTCCATGCAGTAATTGCGCAGCACGGATCCATGGAGCTCATAGACCGTCCGGCTGCCCGCCTTCTGGTGCAGCCCGTCGATGTTCTGCGTCACCACGGCCTTCAGCTTTCCCATCTCCTCCAGCTTTGCCAGCGCCAGATGCGCGGGATTCGGCAGCGCCTCGGGATACACCATATTGTTTTTATAGTAATCAAAGAACATCTCCGTGTCCCGCATGAAAAAGCTGTGGGAGATCATCTGCTCCGGAGACATCCCGTAAGTCTGCTTCGCGTGATACAGACCCTTCTCCGAACGAAAATCCGGAATATCGCTTTCAGTAGAGACGCCCGCGCCTCCGAAAAATACGATGTTTTCACTTTCTCTCAGTATTTCAGTAAGTTCCTCGTACATTATTCCTGTTTCTCCTTTCCGCTCTTTTTTCTGATCCGCCCGGCAACAGCAATGACCAGCACCGCGCCCGCCGCTGTCGCGAGAGTCGCGGTGAAGGTCAGAACCTTCGGGCTGCTGATATCCAGTATCCATCCGCCGGCGATGCTCGAAAAGATCGTCGTTACCGTGATCATCGTGGTGAACAGCGCCTGTCCGCGCACCGCTTCTCCTCTGCTCATATTCTCTCCCGTAAAGTATACCATTCCGGGAAGGAAAAGGGCAAAAGAAACCAGCTGGAACAGCTGCGCAAAAAACAGCATCGGAACAGAGTCCGCCAGCCAGCATAGCGCTATCTTCACCGTGAATCCGACTGAAGCCGCCTTCAGAAGTGTTTCGCAGGAAAACTTCTGCTTGAGCCGGCTGAAGAAAACCATGGTCGGGATCTCAAGAAAAGCCATCAGGCCAAGAATCCGCCCCATGTCCTCGCTTGTCCCGCCGACACCTTCCACGATCTGAATCATGAAAGTGTTTAGAATGGAATTGCTGAAAAAGAGTCCGATGACTCCGATGTTCAGAACAAAGAACAGGCGGTTCCTGCGGACAAAATCCAGCATGGATATCTTCTCTTCGCCGCTGTCCTCGCCGGCGGCTTCCTTTTTGCCGGCCGGAGCGGCCTTCGCGTCCGAGGAGTTCTCTCCCGCTGCACTGTCTCCCGCGGAACTCTCTCCATCGTCGCTCTCTTTCAAGGCGCGTTCCCGCTCTCTTTCCCCTCGCTCCCGCATGGCCTGCCGGAAGGTCCTTCCCGTCATCAGCAGGCTGATCAGAAGCATCAGGGTGACTGTCTCGGCGGAGACCGGAAGAACCACGATCCCCAGCTGCTCGACCAGGGTGCCGAGAACCGCCACAAGAGCGGAATACGCAAGGGACCCCACGCTTCGGGCAATGCCGAAGTTGACCGGGATCCCGCTTTCCTCGAGTTTGAATGTCAGGGAATTGAAAAGGGGCTGCAGAGATGTGTGCCATCCGATCAGAAGCACCATGACAACGCAGAGCGCTGCCCCGCCTCCCTTGAAGATGAACATGCCGATCGTGAATATCATCATCAGCACGGTCATCAGATCGGCGATTCCCAGCGCCCCTGCCTTTGCGGAACGGTCCGCCAGATCAGCTATGACCGGCTGCAGTATCACGGCGAGGATGTTTCCTGCCGCCATCGTCAGCCCGATCTGTGAATTGGAATAACCGTTCGCCAACAGAAAAACAGACGTGAAACTGCCGATCACGCTGTATATCATCCAATATGTGCCAAATATGCTCCCGTACCAGAAATTCAGTTTCCGTTTCATTCTGCCCGCGCTAATCCTGGTCGATCCTCTTTCCTACAATAAAGAACCGGCCTTCTTTTGTCTGATAGGAACATGTGGAGAGGGTTACCAGCTGATCTCCGTATTCCGCGGTCTCTCCCGTATCATAGAGCGAAAGCGACTTCACACCCGCCACATATTCATTGAATTTTTCTTCCGATGTGATTCCCGCGTACTGATAGAACTTGAAAGCGCTGGAATCCTCGGGATAAATTTTTGAGTAGCATGCGGCGATCACCCGGTAGGTTCCCTGCCCGCCTTTATAGATGGTGTCAAACCTGAATTCAGGATGCTCCTCGAAGAAATCCTTGCTGTCATATTCTACCAGATCGTGGAACATGATCCCGCTCTTCATGTGATGGCCGTAGACAAGCCAGTTGGAGGTCGGGATAAAAATATCGCTGGCAGCGTCCATAAAGGGCGTCCCGGATTCGGAATAATCCTTTCTGAAATCACGGTGCAGATAAAACTCAGGATCATCCCCTTCATCCTTTGTCTGCATGACAGGATAATTGATCCGGGTTCCCTTGATCTCCACCCATCCGATCAGATCGTTGTTCTCCTTGTACAGATCCGCGTATTTCCCGATGACGACTCCCTTTTCGGTCAGAAGGTCACGGGACTCGCCCTGCCTGTCCTGCAGCTCTGAAAACTGATTCTGAGCCCGCCAGGCTTTCAGGAAGTAATCCGCCAGATAATAGCCTGACCCGCAAAAAACGATCAGACAGATTATGAGCAGAATCAATGTTCCAAGTCCCATTCTGTTGGTTTTGCGTTTCCTGCTCATATCTGTCCGGTTCTCTTTCTCTTATTATTTTACTGTGTGTTTTGAAATGCTGCCGCAGGCTATTTCAGATCCTCTATGGTGCAGAGTCTCACGCCCGCGTTCTCCAGGATCCTCTCAGCGCGTACGGTGTCTCCGGTCTTCATCATGATAGCCGCTTCGCCCTTCGCTGACTGGATCGTGGAATAGATGTACTTGACCGCGATGCCCGCGTCCGCCAGGATCTGGAGGACCGCGTTGATCGCGCCGGGTTTGTTGTCGATCGCAACCGCCACAACATCGCTGATGCTGGCCATGAAGCCTTTGGCAGTAAGAGAAGCTACCGCCGCTTCCGGATCCTGCACAATGCATCTTAAGATACCGTACTCACCGGTCTCAGCAATGGTCGCCGCGTTGAGATCAATGGTGTTGTCTGCCAGGATCTGAGTCAGATCCGCCAGTCTTCCTGTTTCGTTTTCAACGAATACCGATACCTGTTTCACTGCCATTACTCGTACTTCCTCCTGTCTTCCACTCTCACGGCTTTGCCTTCGCTCCTCGGGAGTGTTCCCGCATTGAGGAATCTGACCTTGCATCCGATCTGCAGGATATCCCTGAGGGCATGCTCCACGCGCTTCTTCATGTTCTCAACGAATTCAATATCATCGATAACAAGTCCCTCTGCGAATTCCACCATCAATTCAATGGTATCACTGTTATGCTTTCTGTCAACGAGAATCTTGTAATTCAGAGTCAGTTCTTCAAATTTCGCGATTACGGTCTCGACCTGGGACGGGAATACATTGACGCCCTTTACGATGAGCATGTCGTCTGTTCTTCCGAAGACGCGGCTCATTCTGACCGTGGTTCTGCCGCAGGGGCATTTTCCCTCCATCAGGTAGCAGATATCTCTCGTTCTGTAGCGGATCATCGGCATGCCGCGCTTGCACAGTGTCGTGAACACAAGCTCGCCGGTCTCGCCCGCGGGAAGCGGCTTCAGCGTGTTCGGATCTACGATCTCAGGATAGAAGAGATCCTCCTGCACATGCATGCCGTTGTTCTCGATGCAGCTTGTGGCGGTGCCGGGGCCTGTGATCTCCGTCAGCCCGTAGATGTCGTGTGCACGGATCCCCAGTCCTTTTTCGATCTTGTTCCGCATGCTCTGCGTCCATGGCTCGGCCCCGAAGAGGCCGGCGCGCAGCGAAAGATCCTCCGGACGGATCCCGGCTTTCTCAACCGCTTCCGCGATCGTCAGCGCATAGGACGGAGTGCAGCAAAGCACATCGCTTTTCATATCCTGCATGAACATGATCTGCCGGGCAGTGTTTCCGGTGCTCATGGGAATTACAGTCGCCCCTATGGTCTCCGCTCCGGCATGGGCGCCGAGGCCGCCGGTGAAGAGTCCGTATCCGTAGGAGATATGCGCGACATCATTTTTTCCCATCCCGCACATGGTCAGACCTCTGGCCACAGCTTCTCCCCAGTCATCCATATCGCCCTGGGTATATCCCACGATCTTCGGTTTTCCGGTCGTACCGGAAGATGACTGGATCCGGACGATGTCCTCCATAGGTGCCGCAAACAGTCCGGTCGGGTAATTCACCGCAATATCCTCTTTGGTGATAAAAGGCAGGAGCTGGATGTCCTCCAGCGTCTGGATGTCCTCCGGCTTTACGCCGGCTTTGTCCATTTTCGCAGCGTAATACGGCACATTCTCATATTCGTACTTCACTGTTGCCTGAAGCCGTTCCAGCTGCAGCGCCCGCATTGTCTCGCGGTCCGCGCATTCCATTTGTTTGTTCCAGATCATTAACTTACTTCTTCCTTTCGTCTGATTTGGAGATAACGACACAGTTCCGATCTTCTCCGGGGCAGCCTGCCGCCGGTACGCGCCGCGGCGCGCCCTAAGCCTGCTGTCCCTTTGTAAATGCGAATCTGTTCATCTCCACAAACTTTGGTTTTACATTCTCCCCAATGACCTTCATCCAGGATTCGTCACTGAACGGAAGATCCTTGGAAGCTGCTCCAAGAAGTACTATATTAACGGCCTTGCTGCTTCCGCATTCTTCTGCGATCTTCATAGCATCGAAAGCCTTCAGAGATCCGGTGTTCTCCTGCAGGACCCTGTCAAGATCCGCAGGATTCTCCGCCTGTCCCATGATCACCGGCATGGGAAGGATCTGCTGGGTATTTACGTACAGGGCTCCGTCCTTTTTCAGATACGGCAGCCAACGGTACGCCTCCAGCTTTTCAAAGGCAAGTATGATGTCCGCCTCCCCTTCCTCGATCAGGGGCGCGCCGACCTTGCCGTCGCTTATTTTCACATGGGTCACAACGCTTCCGCCCCTCTGGGACATCCCGTGGACCTCACTCAGTTTCACATCATATCCGTTTTCCAGCGCCAGGTTTCCCAGAAGAACGCTTGCCAGAAGAGTTCCCTGTCCGCCTACTCCGACGATCAGAATATTGGTATTCATTTATTTGCCCTCCCCTGCTTTTGCTGTACTCTCAATAGCGTCAAAAGGACAGACTCTCGCGCAGAGTCCGCAGCCGACGCAGCGGCCGGAAACGATAAACGGTCTTCCGTCCCTGATCTCAATGGCGGGACAGCCGATTTTCATGCACATCCTGCAGTTCTTGCATCTGTCCGTGATCACATTCGGGATATCCGGCTGCTTCACGATCATCGCGCAGGGACGCTTTGTTATGATAACGGAAAGCTCGTCTCTGGCGGTCTCTTCCTTCACGATCTTCTCAAGATCCTGCACTTCAAACGGATCTATCTCGACCACGTGCTTTACGCCGCACGCCTCGCAGAGGGTCTTCAGATCGATGGCCGGCGCCGGCTCGCCCTTGGCGTTTTTTCCGCTGGCAGGGTTCTGCTGATGGCCGGTCATGCCCGTGATGCGGTTGTCCAGAATGATGACCGTTCCCTTCGATCCGTTATAGCTCATGTTGATCAGTCCGGTGATTCCTGAATGAATGAATGTGGAATCTCCCAGGACCGCGACAGTGTTTTCCTTGCTTCCTGTCGCCTTTTCAAATCCGTGGGCCATACCGATCGACGCGCCCATGCATAGAGTGGAGTCCATCGCCTCAGTAGGCGGCAGAGCCGCGAGGGTATAGCAGCCGATGTCTCCCATTACTGTAGTCTTGAGCTTGCTCAGCACATAAAACAGTCCCTTGTGGGGGCATCCGGCGCAGAGAAGAGGAGGTCTTCCCGGAGCGTCCGATGTATCGATTCCTTCTTCCGGAACGTCTTCTCCGAACGCCTCGCGGATCATCCTCGCGCTGTACTCACCCTGGATTGTGAACATGTCTTTTCCGCCCTTGACCGGAACTCCCCAGGCGCGGATCTGTTCCTCGATGAAAGGCTGTCCCTCCTCGATAACATACAGTTTATCGACCTGAGAAGCGAAATCCAGAATGAGCTTCTTCGGCAGCGGGTTCACGATGCCCAGCTTGAGAAAGCTGACGTCGGGAAGCGCGTCTTTGGCATATTCATAGCAGATTCCGCTGGCGATGATGCCGATGGAGGTGTCCCCTCCCATCTGAACATCGTTGATATCCCATTCGCAGGAATCCTCAGCGATCCTCGCGAGCCGCTCCTCCTGAGCCACATGCAGCTTTCTGGCCATTGCGGGCATCGCCACATATTTGCGGAAATTCTTTTCGTAGGGTATGATCTCCCGCTCTGTTCTCTCTCCCAGCTCCACGATTCCTCTGGAGTGGGATACTCTCGTATTGGAACGAATCAGAACAAGAGTGTCGTATTTCTCACTGATGTCATACGCCAGTTTTATAAAGTCTTTGCACTCCTGCGAATCCGCGGGCTCCAGCACCGGAACTCCCGCGCTGCGGCCGTGGAATCTGGAATCCTGCTCGTTCTGGGATGAATGGCATCCGTTGTCGTCCGCGACCAGAACCACCATTCCGCCGTTGACTCCGGTATAAGCCGCGGTATAAAACGAATCGGAAGCCACATTAAGACCCACATGCTTCATGCAGGAGAGGGATCTGACGCCGCCCAGGGAAGCTCCCATGGCGACCTCAACGCCGACCTTCTCATTCGGAGCCCACTCCACATGGATCTCGTCATATTTCGCGGCATTCTCAGTCACCTCGGTGCTCGGAGTGCCCGGATAGGATGATACCACCCGAACGCCGGCTTCCCAGGCGCCTCTGGCGAATGCTTCATTTCCCAGCATAATTCGTTTGCTCATTGTTACTGTCTGCCTTTCGTTATGGATACTGATACTTTTATTACACGCCTTCTCAGGTCTTACTCGCATTTATCGAGAAGCTTTTCCCATTGCTCGTCAACATACTGCTGGGTCTCCTCGATCATCCACTCATTGCCCTTGCGGAACATATGGCGGAATCTTCCCTGCTTTGACAGGAACGCCTCGACAGGAAGCTTCTTCCTCGGTTCATAGGTGAGTCTCCAGACACCGTTTTCAATTTCATAGAGCGGCCATACGCAGGTATCGACCGCCAGGCGGCACATCTCCGGAAGATCCCCCGCCTCATATCTCCAGCCTCTCGGGCATGGGGACAGAATGTTCAGGAAGCAGGCACCTTCAGTATAGATGGCCTTATGCGCCTTTGAATGGAGATCCCTGAAATCCCCGAGGAAAGTCGTCTGCGCCGCGTACGGAATGTTGTGGGCGGCCATGATCTCGGTCAGGTTCTTCTTGTTCTGGACCTTGCCCGGGATGACCGATCCCGCGGGAGATGTCGTCGCGTCCGCGAAACGCGGCGTTGAGGAAGCCCGCTGGATTCCAGTATTCATATACGCTTCATTGTCGTAGCATACATATACCATGTCGTGTCCGCGCTCCATCGCGCCGGACAGCGACTGCAGCCCGATATCATACGTGCCGCCGTCTCCTCCGAAGGTAATGAACTTGAAGGTCTCCTTTACCTTCCCCTTTTTCTTCAGGACGTTGTAGGCAGCCTCCACTCCGGACATGGTAGCGCCGGCGTTTTCAAACGCGCTGTGGATATAGCTGTCATAATATGCTGTATTCGGATAGATAAAGCTGGATACCTCGAGGCAGCCTGTGGCATTGCCCACTACCGCGCGGTCTCCCTCCTCGAGGGCGCGCAGCACGCCCCGGACGGCGATTCCTGCCCCGCATCCCGCGCAGAGCCTGTGTCCGCCCGCCAGGCGTTCCGGTTTCTCCAGTTCTTTTTTTAAGCTGTAAGCCATTTATTCTTCCTCCTGCTTTTAACGGCGCCGTTCTTCCGCGTCCCGGACTCCAATATATCGGTATGTCTCTCCGGGTTCGCCCGATTCGGCGATCCGTCCAAGCGCGTCGAATACCTCAAAGAAATGATCCACTGTAACGTCTCTTCCGCCGAGTCCGTAAATATAGTTGACCATCAGCGGACGTTCCTTCCGGTCGTACAGAGCGGATCTGGTCTCGCTGAAAAGCGGGCCTCCGTTTCCGGAAAAGCTGTCCGTCTTGTCCATGACAGCAACGGCCTTAACGCCGCTCAACGCTTCCGCGATCAGTTTCGCCGGGAACGGCCGGAACACTCGCAGCTTGATCAGGCCTGCCCTGACCCCGCGTTCGCGGAGCTCGTCCACCGCCGCTTTTCCTGTGCCGGCGCTGGAGCCGATCACCACAACAGCGGTTTCCGCGTCCTCCATCCGGTATTCCTCAATGAATCCGTATGATCTTCCGGTAAGCTCTTCGAATCTGCGGGCCACATCCCCGATGATCTCTTCCGCGTCCATCATCGCCTGCGCCTGCTTCCGCTTGACTTCCATATAATAAGGCGCGGTTCCGTAGGGGCCGACCGCGAGAGGATTTCTGTCATTGAGCAGATAGTCCTCAGGTTCATATTCGCCGACAAAGGCCTTTACCTTCTCATCCTCGATCAGCTGGATGTTGGAAACGCCGTGACTGGTGATGAACCCGTCCTGGCATACCATGATCGGCAGCCTGGCAGCTTCCGTTATCAGAACCGCCTGGATAAAGTTATCATATACTTCCTGGTTATTCTCCGCGTAGATCTGAAGCCATCCGGAATCTCTCGCTCCCATTGAATCGGAGTGATCGTTTCCGATGCTGATAGGGCCTGTCAGCGCTCTGTTAGCGACCGCCATCGTCAGCGGCAGCCTGGAGGAGGCAGCCACGTAGAGAAGCTCCCACATGAACGCCAGCCCGCAGGAGGATGTCGCCGTCATCGCCCGGGCGCCGGCGGCAGATGCGCCGATGCATACCGACATGGCGCTGTGCTCCGATTCCACCGGGACAAACTGGGTGTCCACCTGTCCGTTTGCCATAAACTGTGAAAAATACTCCGGGATCTCCGTAGACGGCGTGATAGGGAAGGCCCCCATCACATCCGGATTGATCTGACGCATCGCTGTAGCGACCGCTTCGTTTCCGGACATTCGTTCTCTGATTGCCACTATCTCGCCTCCTTTACAAAGTCGATCGCGTCGAAGGGACATACGCTTACGCAGATACCGCAGCCTTTGCAGTGATCAAAATCAAAATCGCCCCTTCTGCCCTCCTTCACCGGAATAGAACTGTCCGGACAGAAAGGAACACAAAGAAGACACTGCTTGCATTTTTCTTCTTTGAACACCGGAGCCATCACTCTCCATTCGCCCGTTTTGATCATTGTCGAAGTCGCGGGCTCATAGATTTCCGCTCCCGGCGTAATATCCTGCCATGTGATCTTCTCATTGATATCGGCAGCTTTCATCTTACTCATTCTACATATACCTCTTCCATGGTTTTCGTGAGCGCCTTCATATTGCCCTCGATGACCTCCGGCTTGGTGCGGAATTTATGTTCGAAGGATTTCTTCATATCCTTTGTGAACTGCGCCTGGTCAAGAACGCCGCTTGCCTTTACAACGGCGGCGAGCATCGGCGTGTTGGGGAAATTTCTTCCCAGCGTCTCTGTGGAAATGCGTTCCGCGTCCACGACGCAGAGTCTGCCGTCGTAGCCGCCCAGCATCTGTCTGATCTCAGAAGACTCCTTTTTGCTGTTGATGATAAGTATGCCGCCTTCCCTCATTCCCTTGAGGACATCCACCGAATGAAGCAGCGTCTCGTCGACAACTACAACATGGTCCGGCGTATAGATATTGGAGTGCACGCTGCATTCCTCATCGGAGATCCTGTTGTATGCTGTAATAGGCGCGCCCATCCGTTCAGGGCCGTACTCGGGAAATCCCTGTACATATTTGCCCGAAAAAAAAGCCGCTTCCGCCAGCAGCAGACAGGCTGTTTTCGCGCCCTGTCCGCCGCGTCCGTGCCAGCGTATTTCCACTGGCCTGTTTACCTGAGATGACATTTCTTCTTTTGACTACCTTTCTGTAATACCAAAAAAACGCTCTTAAACCTGCCCGTATAGAATACATGACAGGTTCTGTAATGTCAATATTTTTTGTTTCTGAAACACAATTGATTTTTCATTAATTTGTGTTTTGCCCCTATGCTGGATAGATCGTTACCACCTCATCTGACGCTACCGCGGCCTCGATCAGCGCCTCGCAGTCAAGCCTGCTCTCGGATTCAAGGATCCTCTCCAGCTTCGGCTTCGTTACCGGATGCTTCGGCAGGAAGACCGTGCAGCAGTCCTCATAGGGCTCAATGGATTTTTCATATGTCCCGATCTCTTTCGCCAGATCCATGATATCCACTTTATCCATGCCGATCAGCGGGCGCATGACAGGCATGTTCACGCAGGCGTCTGTCACGACCAGAGCCTCGGCGGTCTGGCTGGCGACCTGCCCCAGGTTTTCCCCTGTGATCAGCATATTGCAGTCATTGCTCACGGCCAGCCTTTCCGCGATTCTCATCATGAAGCGCCTGACCAGGATCGTCGTTTCCTCCTCCGGACAGTTTCTTACGATCTGCTCCTGTATCGGCAGAAGGTTGATCACATGCATGCGGAATCTGCCGCAGTATGTCGCGACGAGAGACGCCAGCTCCTCCACCTTATCCCTCGCCCGTTCACTGGTATAGGGGTAGGAATGGAAATGGACCGCTTCGATGAGCATTCCGCGCTTCGCCATCATCCATGTGGATACCGGGGAATCGATTCCTCCGGAGAGCAGCGACATCCCCTTTCCGTTTGTGCCGAGGGGAAGACCGCCGAATCCGGGGATCTTGTCCTGGTAGATATATGTTTTATCGTGTCTTACATCCACGAAAAGCCTGCAGTCCGGATTATGCACGTCCACCTTCAGGACCTTGCATCCCTTCAGAACGGCGGCGCCGATCCGGCGGCCGATCTCAGGGGATTTCACCGGAAAATTCTTGTCCGCTCTTTTTGCTTCAACCTTAAAGGTCTTTATTCCGCGTTCCTCGATCGCCTCCAGCATGTACCTGACCGCCGCCTCGCCGATGGCCTCCATCGTGCTTTCGCATTCCGCGGCAGGGCTGATGGACGCCACGCCGAACACCTTTGAGATCTCGCGGATGATCGCCCCCTTATCAAGAGAGCTGTCCGCCCTGACGAAGATCAGTCCTTCATGCCTGTACACGGATACCCCGTCGAATTTCTTCAGAAGCTTGCGGATCCGTTCCGCGAGCATGCGCTCAAAAAACGGCTTGTTCATTCCCTTCAGAGCGACTTCGCCGCACCGGACGATAAAAATATGTTCTTCACCCATCGTTATTCTCCTTTAACGGAAGCTTCCCAGCTTTCTGAAACTGCGCACCGCTTCCGCGGCGGCTCCGGCGGCTTCCTTTATCTCTTCCTCTGTATTGTATCCGCTGAAGCTGAACCGGATGGCTCCCTCGATGTCTCTGTCGGAAAGCCCCATCGCCTTCAGCACATGGCTCCTGCCTTTCTTATTGGAAGAGCAGGCGGATCCGGTAGATACACATATCCCTTTCTGTTCCAGCGTGTGCAGGATCACCTCTCCGCGCGTTCCCGGAAAACTGACATTGAGCACTGAAGCGCAGCACTCTCCGGGGCGGGTTCCGCTCTCAAGCGGACCGCTGACCTTCACGTCTTCCGTCTTCGCCTTCAGCTCATCGATCATCAGGCTGCGAAGCCGGGCGATCCTTTCCATCCGCTCTTTCATATCCTTTGCGGCCATTTCCGCCGCAAGGCCGAATCCCGCTATAGCGGGAACGTTCTCTGTACCGGAACGCAGGCCGCCTTCCTGGCCCCCGCCGTAAATATACGGCTTCAAATGCAGGCCTTCTCTTAGAATGAGGGCTCCGCTCCCCTTCGGCCCGTGGATCTTATGTCCGCTGACCGAGATCATATCCGCCTTCTTCGGAAGCGGGATTTTCCCGAAGCTCTGCACAGCGTCGCAGTGCAGCAGCGCGGGGGATTTTTTCGCGCGTATGATATCCGCCAGTTCATCGACAGGCATGATCGCGCCCGTCTCATTGTTGACCTGCATAACAGAAACCAGGATCGTGCTGCTGTCGATGGCGCTCTCCGCCTCCGCAGGATCCAGGCAGCACCGGCTGTCCACCCCGAGGCGGATCACCTCATATCCCATCTCCTCGAGATGCTTCATGCACTCCAGGATCGCGGGATGCTCCACTGCTGTGGTCACGATCTTCTTCCCCTGCCGCCTTCCCGCGCGCGCGGCGGAGAAGACAGCTGTGTTGTCAGCCTCCGTGCCGCCGGAAGTGAGCACGGCGCGCCCCCGGGGCATGCCGGAAGCCCGCAGGATCTGATTGCGCGCTTCCTTCAGTATTCTCTCGGCCTCAAGGCCCGCCCTGTGCAGCGAGGAAGGATTCCCGTAGGTTTCCTCCATGCACCGGATCATGATCCCGGTGACCTCGTCATGCTGTCTCGTTGTGGCGCTGTTATCAAGATAAATCATACTTGCTGTTTCCGTACCGTTCCCGAAAAAAACCGCTGCGGACTGTCACAGCGGTTTTCCGTATTTCTCTGTGTGTTTCCTTTTTATTTCGCGTAATCGATCGCCCTGGTCTCCCGGATGACATTGACCTTGATCTGTCCCGGATACTCAAGTTCGGACTCGATCTTCTTCGAAATATCTCTTGCCAGAAGTGCGATGGCGTCATCACCGACCTCATCCGGCTTGGCGACGATCCTGATTTCGCGTCCCGCCTGAATAGCGTATGATGTTTCTACACCTTCTGTAGTGTTCGCGATCTCCTCCAGCTTCTGAAGCCGCTTGATATAGGACTCCAGCGTCTCGCGTCTCGCTCCGGGCCTTGCCGCCGACAGAGCGTCTGCCGCCGCAATCAGCACCGCTTCCACGGACTTCGGCTCATAATCGCCGTGATGCGCCGCCATGCCGTTGATGACCGCGTCGGATTCCTTGTACTTCTTCAGCACTTCCATGCCGATATCCACATGGGTGCCTTCCCTTTCATGGTCAAGCGCCTTGCCGATATCGTGAAGCAGTCCGGCGCGTTTCGCCAGCGTAACATCCAGGCCAAGTTCTCCCGCCATCAGGCCGGCAAGATTCGCGACCTCGACAGAATGCTTGAGGACATTCTGTCCGTAGGATGTTCTGTATTTCAGTCTTCCCAGCAGCTTCACAAGCTCCGGATGCAGATTGTGGATGCCGACCTCGAATGTGGCCTGCTCGCCTTCCTCCTTGATAATGGCGTTTACTTCCCTCTCAGCCTTATGGACCATCTCTTCGATCCTGGCCGGATGGATCCGCCCGTCTACGATAAGCTTTTCGAGAGCGATTCTCGCGATCTCCCTTCTTACCGGATCAAATCCGGAAAGGATCACAGCTTCCGGCGTATCGTCAATGATCAGATCGATTCCGGTGGCGTTCTCTATCGCGCGGATATTTCTGCCCTCACGGCCGATGATGCGTCCCTTCATCTCATCATTGGGAAGCGGCACCACAGAAACCGTGGATTCCGCCACATGATCCGCCGCGCAGCGCTGGATGGCTCCGGTGATGATTTCCTTTGCCTTCTTGTCCGCGTCCTCCTTCGCTTTGTTTTCGATTTCCTTGTAGAGCTGAGCCGCTTCGCTTCTGGCTTCTCTCTCCACCTTCTCCAGGATGATCTCTCTCGCCTGGTCGATGGAATATCCGGAAATTTTTTCCAGTTCTTCGAGCTGCCGCTTCAGCGCGCGGTCCATCTCCTGCTGTTTCTTCGTAATATTCCGTTCTTTATTGGTGATGTTTTCTTCCTTTTTTTCTATATTTTCGAGCTTTTTGTCTATAGACTCTTCCTTCTGAATCAGTCTTCTCTCTGATTTCTGAATCTCATTTCTACGCTCGCGGATCTCTTTCTCCGCGTCATTTCTCAGTCTGTGCGTCTCCTCCTTCGCCTCAAGCACCAGTTCCTTTCTGATGGTATCCGCTCTGTTTTCGGCATCCAGGATCAGGTTTTTCGCTTTGATTTCAGCGTTTCCGATCGTTTTCTCACCGATTGACTTTCGCAGTATATATCCAACCAGTATTCCGATGACAAGGGCCAGTACGCCGACAACAATCAGCAGTAATGCTCCCATACGGTTTTCTCCTCCTTAATTCACTTTTCAAGTTTCAATTCTATGTAGTTGATATTTCGCCCGAAATATCAGAAGTATTACTATGACAGTAATATATAAAAAGTTAAAAACATACATATTGATTATATGCGTTTTTGCCTGTCAAGTCAACGAATCCCGCCGAAAAGCCGAAAAAACGACGGGATCCTCTCATGCCATATCAGGCGGTTTTTAAGTTTGTCCGCGGACGCGATCTATCTGAATTCCATCGCGTTCAGGAAGATATTCTGGAAATCCGGTTCCTCCGCCAGCTGGATATGCTCCAGTTTCTCCGGGATCTGCTGAATCCGGAGCGCCTCCTTTGAGCTCGCCAGCGCCATCAGCGTCCCCGCGCCGGCCGCGTTTCCCGCAGGAATGATCTTCCCGGGGTCTATGCCCGGAAGCAGCCCGATCGCAGCCGCGCTGTTCTTACCGATATAATTTCCGAACGCCCCGGCGATAATAACGCGGTCAAGCTGTTCCGGAGCGCTGCCTGTGCGGCGCGTCACGATCCTTATGCCCGCCTCGACCGCGGCTTTCGCCAGCTGCAATTCCCGGATATCCTTCTGTGTAATGATAATGTCTTCGCCGTTTTCCTTTCCGACGAGCACGAATTCACGTCCGCCTTCACCGTCTCTTATCCGTTCGCAGAGCAGCGAGCCCGGATGTTCCTCCTCAAATTCTTCCGGGGAAACGATCCTTCCGGTCCTGTCGATGATCCCGGTCCTTCTCATTTCAGCGGCGGCGTCGATCAAGCCTGACCCGCAGACGCCTTCCGGCGGAACGCCTCCTATTACCCTGAAAAGAACGTCGTCTCCGGCGATCTGTATCTTCTCGACTGCGCCCCGCGCAGCGCGCATACCCTGATAGATGGCCGCTCCTTCAAAGGCAGGCCCCGCAGCCGCTGAGCAGGTGAACATCCTTCTATTGTCTGAAAAAACGATCTCACCGTTGGTTCCGATATCTATAAACAGCGTTTTCCCTTTCCGTTCCTCAATGCGTGCCGCCAGTATTCCCGCGGTGATATCCCCGCCCACATGGCCGGCAATATTCGGAATCAGCATGACGACCGCGTCCTCCCGGATCTTAAGTCCCGCCTCAGCGGCTCTGCGAAAGACAGTCCCCGTATACGCAGGGTCAAAAGGCGCCCGGGCCAGCGTTTTCGGATCAAATCCCGCAAACAGATGCGACATGACCGTATTTCCGCAGACAGCCGCGCGGACGATCTCCTCCGGACCCGCGCCGGATATTTCGCAGAGCTTTTCTGTGATCCTGTTCAGGCAGCCGGTGATCTTATCATGCAGGATCTTCAGGTTCTCTTTCTTTTCTCCCGCAAAAGCGAGCCTTGAGATCACATCGGCGCCATACTCACTCTGCGGGTTGGTTTCCGCGGCAGCGGCGATCTGCCGTCCGCGGCGGATATCCCAGAGCATGCCGGCGACCGTCGTCGTTCCTATATCGAACGCGATCCCGTACCCCTTTTCATCTGTTTCCGGTACAAAGTCCTCCGGAAAGACCAGCATTTCTGTTTTTCTGTCATCGGCTCCCGTTATCATGCCGGCGTCCTTGCAGCGCCCGCACGCGGAGCAGTTACCTGTGCATCTGAACATTTTTCTGTTCCTGTTCTTAATGCTGCAGAAGCCGCAGCCTGCTGCCGCGCCCTTGCAGTCCGCGCACGCCTTATCCAGGGCGGCATACCCTTCTCCGACCTCCAGATACAGCCCGCCGCAGGATTTCAGGGGAACCAGGATCCCGTTTTCCCGGACCTCGATTCCGATCAGAGAGGGATCGGCGAGCTTCGCCAGGTCTTTCATCTGACGAAGATCCATCCCGTAAAAGCCCGGCCCGAACTCATCCGACAGATCCGCCTCTTTCTCCAGAGCGAGGCGGCAGTATTTCCTGGCCGCGTCCGCGAAAGCGGTGCCCCACATATCCGCGAGCAGCTGATCCATGACCGGTCTTTCCTCCAGACGATACTCCCCCGCGAAGATAAACCAGGCATACGCGCCCCGGATCTGTTCCTTTCCGATCTGTTCAAAAGCATTGCATCTGAACGCGACGCCGTCAATGGTGATTTCTTTTCCTTCCTTGCGGACGCGGTCCGCCGGAAAATAGCTGCAGACCGCCTTCGGATCGATTCCACCGCTGATTTCCCTGAGAATCTCCGAGCTCATTTCCCCCAGGCCTCCGGGCGTCTTCCCGTTCCGGCCCGCGCCGCTCATGCCCGCAAAAAGACGCTCCGCTTCATTATGAAGGGCCGTGATGTCAAACTGTATGATCCGGTTTCGAATGATTTTTTCGGACATATTGTCTCCCGCCGTTTTTTCCGCAGCATGAAATATACTTGTTCTCTTCAGCTCTTCGCAGAGCCATCCGGGCCGCCTCCGGACTGCCGCCGGACTGTTTCCGGTTCATCGTCTGGAGGACCGTTTCCGGTTCATCGTCTGGAGGACCGTTTCCAGATCCCCATGCGCTCTGCCTCGTAGCAGAGGCTGTCCCGGAAATCGGGATGCGCGATGGAGATCAGCATTTCAGTTCTTTCCCATGTATTCCGCCCCGCCAGGTTAATGGCGCCGTATTCCGTGACTATGAAATGAGCCTGGCTGCGGGGCGCTGTGATGATGTCCCCCTCGGTAAAGAAAGGCTGGATGCGGGAACGCACCGTCCCGTCTTTGTCCCTGTGCGTGGAATTCATCACCACGAAGGACTTGCCTCCCTCGCTCAGCACCGCGCCGGACACAAAATCCAGCTGTCCGCCGGTGCCGGAGATCTGTCTGAGTCCCGAGGACTCGGAAGCGATCTGCCCGAACAGGTCCACGCTGACACAGGCGTTGACTGAGATCAGATGATCGTTCTTAGCGATGACGGACGGGTCATTGATCACATCCAGCTGGCAGGATTCAAGGCCGGGATTCATATCCAGCCATTCATACAGCTCCTTTGTTCCCGCCGCCAGTCCGAACAGCCCTTTTCCCGGATGGTACGTCTTCCTTTTGTTGGTCAGCTTCCCCGCCTTGTACAGTTCATAGTAAGCGTTGGAGCACAGCTCTGTATGCATTCCCAGATCCTTCAGATCCGAATCCGCCAGCCTGGCTCCCAGCACATCAGGAAGCGCGCCGATCCCGAGCTGCAGGGTCGCGCCGTCTGTGATATAGGGCAGGATATGCTCCGCGATGGCGGCGTCCTCCGGCGTCGGCTCCTGCATGGGGATCTCCGCGAGAGGCCCGTGCTCACCCTCAACGACATAGTCCACATCGCTGATATGAATGATCTCCCCGCCTCCGCCGCAGACTCTGGGCATGCTCTCATTGACCTCCAGAATGATGATATCCGCCATTTCGACGATCCCGCCGCAGGCGCCCGCTGTGCAGCTGAGGTTGAAATAACCGTGCCGGTCCATCGGAGCCGCGCAGAGCATGGCGACGTTGACCGTCAGATAGTTTCTGTAGTACGCGTTCAGGTTTCTGTACAGCATGGGCGTGAAATTGCAGAGACCCCGCTCCACCAGCTTCCGCTCATACGCTGAACAGTGCCATGTTGTATAGAAAAAATGCTCTCTCGAAGGATCGCACTCCGCGGTTTCGATCCGGAACGGAATAAGGTTTCCCCGCAGTTTTACACCGTAAAGCTCGTCCCTTCTCTCCGCCAGAGCTTTATCCAGCAAAGGCGGGAAGGTGTGAAACGCCCCGTAATCGATCCAGTCTCCGTTCTTCACCGCGCGGACCGCTTCCTGCGGCGTGCGAAGCCTGCTTTTGTATTCCTGATAATAGTCCATATTCCTGTCTCCATAAAATCCGCTGAATCAAATTCTGCCGAATATACCTTATCACAAATCGGTCTGCCGTCAAGAACACACCGACCCTCCGCGGGCGGCGGAGGTGTTTTTCTTCCGCGGTTCCGCCGCAAAGGCAGGGCACAGAAATCAATGTACAAAAAACCGCGTGCCGGATCAGCACGCGGTTTTCTCCTCTGAAAGATGTTATGGTTCTTTTAAGCCTTGTGCAGGAATCCGGAGATCCTCTTATACACAAGGAATGTCACCAGCCCGTTGATGCCGGCTTTGATAACATTGAACGCGACGATAAAGGGCATCAGCTGCCAGACTACGCTTCTGGGCACGCCCATGAAGATCGGCGTGATCACCATGTTCGCTCCGATCATGACGATAGCCATGGCCGCGATACCGCACAGAACAGCGATCAGCGCGCTCTTTTTTGTCTTGTTTCTCCGATAGATGACACCGGCTACGATGACCAGGGCGCTGGTGGCTATGATGTGCATCAGTATCCCGTATACGCCGCTTGCCGCGCTGACAGTCACGCCCTGAATAACAGATGTGACGACTGTCAGGATAAATCCTGCCAGCGGACCGAAGGCAAATGTTCCGATCAGAATCGGTATATCGGCGGGGTCGTATTCAAGAAACGCCACCGCGGGAAAAATCGGGAAATGAATCAGAGCGACAAGCACGACCGACATGGCGACCAGCATCGCCATCTTCGCCAGGCGGATCGTCGTCATCTTCTGTGTTCCTGATTCGATGTCTTTATTGTTCTGCGTCATTTTGATTTTGCTCCTGATATCAGATGTTCCTTTTAAATTTGTGCTCAGCTGATCGGGGGAAGTCCCAGGATCCGTCCCGCGATCTCACGGAATGTCTCCTCTGCCGCGCCGTCCTCCTTGCAGACGGCAGGGATTCCCCTGTTTGTGGAAATCCGTATGTCGCTGTCCATTTCGATCATGCCGACCACAGGCGTATTGGTGCTGTTAACGATCGACGGCAGATCAGGGAGTATCCCGGCCCGCATAAGATCGGCATCCGCCTTATTGATCACCATGCAGGTATCCCGAAGGCCTTTTTCCATCAGATACCCGGCAAGCGTGTCCGCGTCTCTGAGGGAAGCGATTTCCGGTTCAGTTACCAGCACCGCCCGCTGCGCGGCAGGCAGACAGGCATCCAGAAGGCCTCCCATTCCCGCTCCGCAGTCCAGGATGATAAAATCGAAGTACTTCGAAAGCGCGTCGCACAGCGCCGTCATATGGCGTTCTGTGATCCGCCGGTCATCTCTGCGCGGAGAAGCCGCCATGAAATAAAGGGAATCGAATCCGTCAACCTTGATGAGCGCTTTGTTCAGGCGGCAGATCCCGGACATGAAATCCATGATATTAAAAACGACCCTGTTCTCCATTCCGAGATACAGATCCATGTTTCTCATGCCAAGATCCATATCGATCAGCACAACTCTCTTGCCTTTTCTGGCAAGGAGCGCGCCGAAATTAACTGCAAACATGGTCTTGCCGGTTCCGCCTTTTCCCGATGCGATCAAAAAGATTTTTTTCATGAACAACTCCCCTGCAACAACGTCCGCTTTCTATTCTGCCTTGAAATTGTTTGTCCGTCAAGTGAAAATACGCTGGGGCATGTGATTTCCAGAACCTTCCTGCGCCTGTTTTCATCAGAGGGCGCGCTCACATCATGCCTTCAGCTTTCATGCTGATGTAGCTTCCGTCCCCAATCACGATATGGTCCAGAACCGGGATTCCCAGAAGTTCCCCGGTCCTCACCAGCCTCCTTGTGGTCTGGATATCCGCTTCGCTTGGAGCGGGATCCCCGCTGGGATGATTGTGCAGAAAAGCGACAGATCCCGCGTTTCTTCTGATGGCGTTGACGAATACTTCCCGGGGACCGGCGGCGGAGGAACAGATATCCCCTACCGACACCTCGTCCGCTTCTATAATGTCTCCCTTGGCGCTGATCAGAAGGCATATGAAATGCTCCTTGCGGTAATAGCGCATTTTCTCCATGAACAGATCCGCGATATCCCTTGAGCTTTCGATGCGGTCCGGTTTCCCCGGCTTCGCCGCCGCGATCCGCCTTCCCAGCTCCGCAGCCGCGAGAAGGGTACAGATCTTAGCGTCCCCTATTCCGCCTACATTCCTCAGCTCCTCAGGCGTGCAGTCCGCGAGAAACCGTATCCCGTCCGGATGCAGCGACAGGATCTTCGACGCCAGGTCCATCGCCGATTCTCCCCTGCGTCCTGTCCCGATCAGTACAGCAAGCAGTTCCATTGCGGAAAGCGAAGCCGCTCCGTCTTTCAGAAGCTTTTCCCGCGGTTTTTCCCATTCAGGCAGTTCTCTGATATTCATCCTTTTCCCCCTTTTGATCATAATTAGTTATAAAATACATATTTGTTATATATTGCCATATATGCTTCATAAAAACACGGATTCCTCATCCGTGTCTTTATGGTTTTTCTTCTCTTTATTATACGGGTTCACCCCGCGTTCCGCGGGATCATCCTACGATCTCGAGGATCTTCTCAACCACTTCGTCGATGTCCATCTTTGTGGAATCGAGTTCAATGGCGTCATCCGCCTTGCGGAGAGGATTGAGTTCTCTGGTCATATCGCTGTGGTCGCGCTGTCTGATGTCCTCCAGAACCTCCTCATAGGTCTGCGTCTCGCCTTTTTCCTGGAGCTCCAGGAATCTGCGTCTGGCGCGTTCCTCAGCTGACGCTGTCAGGTAGATCTTGTATTCGGCGTCCTTCAGGACATTGGTACCGATATCCCTTCCATCCATAATGACGCTTTTTCTCTGACCCATTGCCCGCTGGATATCCACCAGCTTTTCTCTGACCGCGGGGATCTTTGAGCATACTGACGCCATCGTGGACATCTCCGGAGTCCGGATCTCCTCGTTCACGATCTCTCCGTCCAGGTAGATATTGCCGTCGGAAAAATCGATCTCTGTCGCGTCCAGCATCCGCGCGACAGCTTCAGGATCCTCCGGGGAAACTCCCTCTGTTTTCATTTTATATCCGATCGCCCGGTACATGGCTCCTGTGTCGATATAATCGATCCCGAGCTTTTTGGCGACATTTTTCGCGATGGTGCTTTTTCCTGCTCCGCTGGGTCCGTCGACCGCGATCCGGAATATACGTTCCATAATTACTGTCCTCTCTTGCTGGTAAGAAGCTTCTCCACTTCCTGCACGAATGTATTGACATCTGTAAACTGCCGGTAGACAGACGCGAATCTGACATACGCGACCTCATCCAGCTCTCTCAGCCGGTCCATTACCAGTTCTCCGATGAAGGCGCTCTGGACTTCCTTCTCCATCATATTGTTCAGGCCGCGTTCGATCTCGTCAACGATATGCTCCATATCAGAAACCGAGACCGGTCTCTTCTCGCATGCCCGGATAATTCCGTTCAAAAGCTTGTTTCTGTCAAAAGCCTGCCTGCTGCCGTCCTTCTTGACGACCATCAGGATCATCTCTTCAACCTTTTCATAAGTGGTGAATCTTCTTCCGCAGGCCTCGCATTCCCTTCTTCTGCGGATAGCCTTCCCGTCCTCCGTGTGCCTGGAATCTATGACCTTACTGTCTTCATTCTCACAATACGGACATTTCATTGTTTTACCTCCCGGTATCAAAAACGGATTTTCTGTTTCCCTGGCTGATATTATCAAACTGATACAGATAATTCTACTATATATTGTGGTTTTTGCCAAGTGTTCTGTTTTGAAGAACATAAAAGGACTGCCGCGCCCTCCGCGGCAGTCCTTCTGTATTCATCTGCGGCTTCAGGATCCGTCTGATCCCGCATTTAAAAGCCTTCCTATCTTACGTGGAAATTCAGGTTCTCCTGATACTCTCCGGAATCCAGTCTGCGGAAGAAGTCCTTCGTCTCCGCCGCGACTACGCCGCTCAGAACGACCAGAGCGATCAGGTTAGGAGCAGCCATCAGCGCGTTGAAGATGTCGGCGATGGTCCATACCTGGCTCAGTGTCATGAAAGGTCCGATCAGAACCGCGAAGATGTATACCCAGCGATAGAACTGAATCGCGCCCTTGCTGCCGTTCGTCAGATAGTCGAAGCAGCGTTCCGCGTAGTAGTCCCAGCCGAGGATCGTAGTGAAAGCGAAGAACGCGAGCGCGGCCATGACAACGAACGCGCCGGCGGAGTTGGACCAGGGAAGTCCCATGCCGAACGCCAGCTGAGTTACAGCAGCTCCGTCGATGGACGCGTCAGTGACAGCAACGTCATACGCGCCGGATACCATCAGGGTAAGACCTGTCATGGTACAGATGCAGATGGTGTCGATGAATGTACCTGTCATGGTTACCAGACCCTGACGGACGCATTCATTTGTCTGCGCGGCAGCAGCCGCGATAGGAGCGGAACCGAGGCCCGCTTCGTTGGAGAAGATACCTCTCGCAACACCCTTCTGCAGAGCGATGAACATGGTTCCGACCACTCCGCCGGTAACCGCAGCCGGATTGAACGCGGCCACGACGATCTGTCCGACCGCGTGCGGAATGTCAGCAATATGATAAAAGATGATGCACAGGCATACGATTACGTACGCAACTGCCATGAACGGTACGATGATCGTGGTTACAGAAGCGATTCTTTTGATGCCGCCGATGATAACCAGCGCGGCGCAGCCCGCGACAACGATCGCTGTAATAACCGTTACGATAGAGAATTCTCCGCCGAACAGGTGCACAATGTGCTTCATCTCCGGATCGAAGAAGGAAACAGCCGAGTTCGCGATACCGTTAACCTGTGTGATGGTACCGATACCCAGCGCTCCGGCAAGCGCGCCGAAGAGCGCGAACAGCTTGCCCAGCCATTTCCAGTTATGGCCGGTTCTTTCCTTCATGCCCTTCTCGATGTAGTAGAACGGTCCGCCGAGGAATGTTCCGTCTTCCTTCTGGATTCTGTACTTGATAGCCAGCAGACCTTCCGCGTACTTGGTAGCCATTCCGAGACACGCGGTGATAATCATCCAGAACAGCGCTCCGGGGCCGCCGGCAACGACAGCCGTCGCAACACCGACGATATTACCGGTACCGATGGTCGCGGACAGCGCTGTCGCCAGCGCGCCGAAACTCGTAACTTCACCGGTTCCGCCCTCTTCATTGTGAACCATGTACTTCAGAGCTTTGCCAAGTTTCCTGAACTGCAGAAGCTTCAGCCTGCATGTAAGCAGGATGCCCGTACCCAGGATCAGTACCATAAGGGGCACGCCCCATACTATACTGTCAACTGTGTCTAGAAATTGTGTGATCATAGCAGTAACTTCCTTTCCTGTAACAGATGAAAATGATGAAATAGGGAATAAATACAAAAGCCGGTAATAATGCTATTAACGGCTTTCTCTAAAGAGTTTTTAACTGAAACAAAACGGTCCCGCTCTGTCCTTTTGCCTGAGAGATTGTCGGCGGACGGTAGAAGCCGATGTCTTCAGCTTCTGCCGCCGAGGTACACCTTCGGCGCTCGTTAGAGACTCTCCAGAGAAATCGGGTCCATGGTATCCATCATCTAAAAAAACTGTGCGGTGAATCCATAAATCCGATTTCATAATAGCACACCGCACAGAGCTCTTCAATATTTTCTAAATATTAATATTGTATACATGGAACCGGTCTCATTCTGAAACGCGCAGTCTCCCGGCCTCCATTATTTTTTCTTCTTTTCCACCGCGTTTTCCATCAGGAAGTCGATTACATTCTTGTACTGAAGGTTGATATGAGCGTATTCATCCATCGTACGTCCCGTATACTCCTTCACCGACTCGTCATCGTAACCCTGCTGCTTGATATTCTCTATCAGGGCCTCCTTGTCCTTGTCGGTATATGTCAGCTTCTCCTTGTCAGCGATGTATTCCACCAGCATCTCCTGCTTGATCAGACCCTTGGCGCTGTCTTCGATCAGGGCATCCACTTTCTTTTCGTCATCCGTTCCGTAATACTGCTTGAGAAGCTCGCTGCGTTCCATTCCGTACTGTTCGGCCATGGAATCGATCTGCTTGCTGTATACTTCCTTGTATGCTTTCAGTTCCGTCTCAGGATACTTGCTGACCTTTGTTTCCGCCAGCAGATCCGACCAGAGCGAGGTCCGCTGCTCATTCTTGGCCTGCTCTTCCTTCTCGCTTTTGATCTGCTTCCTCAGGTTCTTTTCGTATTCCGCCTTGGACTTGTAGTCCGTATTCTTCTTCACATATTCCTCTGTGTATTCCGGAACATCCTTTCTGGTGGCGGATTTGATGGTGACGTCAAAAACAACATCCTTGCCCGCATATTCCGCTTTTCCGTAATCCTTCGGGAACTTCAGGTTAAGGGAGACCTTTTCGCCGACCTTCTTCCCGATCAGCCCGTCTTCAAACCCGTCGATGAACGTGTCGCTGCCGAGTTCCAGATCGAAATCCTTCGCGGATCCGTTTTCGAAAGCCTTTCCGTCGATCTTTCCTTCATAATCGATTTTGGCGGTGTCGCCTTCCTCCAGTTCATCTCCCTTTTTCAGTTTCTGGTCCTTGCCGGCCGACTGCAGACCCTGCTGCACTCTCTCCAGTACATCGGCGTCTGTGACCTTGATCTCATACGGCTCGATCTCCAGCCCTTTGTATTCCGGAACCTTCAGATAGTCGTCCAGATTCAGCCCCTGATAAGGCGCCTTCTCCCCGCACGAGCTCATGCCCAGGCAGATCCCGCAGATCAATACAACGCAGAAACCAGTAAACAGCAATCTCTTTTTCATGTCTTTTCTCTCCTGTATCAGATTATTTCAACAGCATTATACTATAGAAGTATGTTCATTCTGTGTGCAAAGGCAGGTTGATTCCGTTTTTCCAGTCTCTGCGGTTTTCCCGGACCGCCTGCTCCAGTTCGGAACGGATCTGCTCATCCACCTGCTCCACCTCCGTCCGGAACTCGTCAGCCGGTACGCGGAAGGCGTTGTTTCCGAGGATTATCATCTGTTCCAGCCTGTCAGAGGTAGCTACCCTGACATGATACTTCTTTCCTATTTCATATGTCGTTCTTTCTATATATGTGTCGGCAGTCTCCGCCTCTCCGGTGAACACCACCGTCACATTGCCGAAACGTTCAGTATGCCTTACGCCGCCTTTGACCCTGTACGCGTCAAACACCACGATGACTTCGCACCCCCGGTATCCCTGGTAATTGGACAGGATGCTGATCAGCGCTTCCCGCGCCGCGTCGATACTGGTTTTCGACAGCTCCCTGAGTTCCTCCCAGGCAAAGATGATATTGTAGCCGTCCACCAGCAGATATTCCTGAAGGTTTTCTGTCCGCGGCGATGCCTGCTTCGGCCTCCGCCGGAACTCTTCGGATTCGATCACCCGGGCAGGCGAAGTCGGCTTTTTCTCTTTGGGCGTTCCGTAGGTCCTCTCAAAGATCCGGGCGAGCTCTTTATCGGAGACTGCGGCTGATGAACTGCTTTTCCCTCCGTATCCCGTACGGAATTCCGTTTCCCGCGGTCCGGCCTCTTCCCTCTCTTTCCGGACGTCCACATGCATGTATTCATCCGCGATGTTCCAGGGAACGGATCTTCCCGCGCCGTGCGTACAGAAAATGGAATCCGCCGGATTGTCCGGATCGCTGTCCGGATCGTAGCCGCTCTCCAGAATGGCTTCCTCCTCGCGGTGACAGGGGAAAAAGCCGCCGAAGGTGCAGGACAGATGCCCGTATCCTCTGGTATAGGACGCCGCTTCCGCCCCGTATCCGCGCATCTCCGATACCGGCGCGCGCCCCTGGAGAAACGCCGTCTCCTGATCGCCCCCGGAGGATTCATCGATGCGAAGGATCCCGCTCATTCTCTGGATGTCGGCCATGGCTCTTCCCGCCTGCGCCCTCGGCAGTTCCAGCGTGAACTCATACCATGGTTCCAGAAGCCGGCACTCCGCTTTGCGCAGGGCCTGCCGAAGCGCGCGGTAAGTAGCCTGCCTGAAGTCGCCTCCCTCTGTGTGTTTCGGGTGCGCTCGTCCGCCCTCGATGGTGATCCTCATGTCGGTCACCGGAGAGCCTGTCAGAACGCCCGGATGTTCCCGCTCCTTCAGATGGGTGAGGATCAGGCGCTGCCAGTTGGTATCCAGCTCATCGCTGCTGCAGGAGGAGGCGAACTCAAGCCCGCTTCCCTCCGGCAGAGGCTCCAGGAGCAGATGCACTTCAGCGTAATGCCGCAAAGGCTCGAAATGCCCTGCTCCCCGGACAGGCCGGAGTATCGTTTCCCTGTATTCTATCTTCCCCTCGTCAAACCGGGGAGAAAAACCATACCGCTGAGTGATCAGGTTCCTCAGGATCTCCAGCTGGATCTCGCCCATCAGGCGCACCTGGATCTCCTGAAGTTTTTCATTCCACCGGATGTGGATCTGCGGATCCTCCTCCTCCAGCTCCCGCAGCTGCTGCATGGCCAGAGGCACGCTTACATCCTCGGGAAGGATCATCTTCCATGTGAGAGCCGGCTGGAGCACTGCCTGGGTATTCTGCCCGAGAAGGCTGCCCAGGCCCTGTCCCGCGAAGGTCCGCGAAGGTCCGGTCACCGCGGCCAGCATGCCGGGTTCGGCCGCGTCCGCGGTTTCATAGCTTTCCCCGGAGCAGATGCGGATCTGGTGGATCTTCTCCTCTTCTCCGTCCTCCGAGGTGATGAGCGGTTCCCTTACCCTGAGACTTCCGCCCAGGATCTTCAGATGCGTCAGACGTTCTCCTTTGCTGTCCCGGGTGATCCTGAACACCCTCGCCGCGAATTCCTTACCCGCGGGAGCGTTCCTGGTAAACCGGTCCAGGCCGTCCAGAAGGCTTCCTACGCCCCTCTGTTTCAGCGCCGCACCGAAATAGCACGGAAAGACCTTTCTTCGGCTGACGGCGGAAGCAATGGCGGAATCCTGCAGCTCCTCCCCCGCCAGAAAGCTATCCAGCAGATGCTCATCGCAGACCGCCAGCTCCTCAGGATCAGGATACGGGGCGTCTTCAGTCTCCCCCGCAGCGCCGGATAATCCGTCTGCGGTCTGCCCCGCAGCGCCGGAGAACCGGACGCAGTTCGCGTCCAGTGAAGCGCGCAGCGCCTGCATGGCCTTTTCTTCATCAGTTCCGTCAAGGTCCATCTTATTCACAAACACAAACACCGGAATGGCATGCCTTTGCAGAAGCCTCCAGATCGTAAGCGTGTGCCCCTGAATGAGCTCCTTGCCGCTTACGACCAGCACCGCGTAGTCCAGCACCGCGAGGGTGCGTTCCATCTCCGCGCTGAGATCCGTATGTCCCGGAGTGTCTACCAGGAAAACCTCCGTCTCCCCGGCATGAAAAACCGCCTGGGAGGAAAAAATAGTGATTCCCCTGGCGCGTTCCTGTTCATCCGTATCAAAAAAAGTGTCGCCGTGATCGACCCGCCCCGCCCGGCGAAGATATCCTGACTCCGCGAGGATCGCTTCCGACAGCGTGGTCTTTCCCGCGTCCACATGAGCGAGTATTCCTATGGTGATCCGTTTCGTTCTGTTCATTGGCATTCCTGATCACAGGCCTTTCCTGCGATCTTTTTTTCTCTGAAGTCAGCCGCAACATACTTCAAGCCGAACTCTTCTCTGACAGACGGCCCAAGCCCACATGATCATATTATACACGCTGAACGCGAATCCGGGTGATGAAAACTTCGGTGCCGGGACAATCTTTATACGGCCTGCGGCCGCGCCGCAGACAGCCCCGCAGTGAAAGGAGATGAAATGATGACGCCGAAAAGGAAAGCAGATGCGGATCTCCGTATTCCGGATCAGACCGCACCTGCGGATGAAAAGACAATTTCATAAAAAAACGCTCTCTCCGAGGCGTACGGACAGAGCGGTCATATGCCGGCAAAACAAAAAACCGCGCCGCCCTACCTCAGAAGGCTGACTTGGAACAAGCTGGCAGGTCTACCGACTTAATCATCAATCCTACTTGGACGCCTTCCCGGAAGTCCCCCTTCCAGTGGCTTTTTATCCGTTCGTAGATATCACGGTTGCTGAGATACAGTGCCGGATTCACACCGGCTTCCGAAATTACCTCGCTTGCTTCTATCACCGCGGCTATCATATCATCCGGCAGTATGCATGTCAAACGAAAAACTCCGGACAGGCCGGAGTTTTCGCAGAATATGTATATATGATGACTGTAATGTCTTTACAGCGCGCTCTTCGCAGTCTCACACAGCTGAGCGAAGCCTGCGGGATCGTTGATAGCGATCTCGGAAAGCATCTTTCTGTTGATATCGATGCCGGACTTCTTCAGACCGTCGATCAGTCTGCTGTAGGACATGCCGTTCATTCTGGCCGCAGCGTTGATTCTCGCGATCCAGAGCTTACGGAAATCTCTTTTTCTGTTCTTTCTGCCGACGTATGCGGAGCGGAGAGCTCTCATCGTCGCGGGCTTGGCTGCTCTGTAGGTCGTGCTCTTGGAACCATAGTAGCCCTTTGCCATCTTCAGAATCTTTTTATGTCTCTTATGTGCGTTTACGCCCTTTTTTACTCTTGCCATTTTCGTTCCTCCTTACTTGCTCAGTACTGCCTTGATTCTCTTCAGATCTGCGCTTGTCAGTGTTGTCGCCTTCCTCAGTCCTCTTTTTCTCTTCTGGCTCTTCTTGGTAAGGATATGGCTCTTATATGCCTTATTTCTCTTGACTTTTCCTGAACCTGTCACTTTGAACCGTTTGCATGCGCCTCTGTGAGACTTCATCTTATTCTTTGCCATGATGCATCCCTCCTGTATCTGCTTTATAATTTTTTCATTTTTTTTCGTTTTTCTTCGGCGAAAGAGTCATTGTCAGGCTTCTTCCCTCAAACTTCGGTTTGCGGTCCACTGTTCCCACATCGGAAACTGCCTCCGCGAATCTGTCCATGACCTCCATGCCGCGGGAAACATAGTCCCTTTCTCTTCCCCTGAAACGGAGGCTGACCTTCAGCTTATCCCCGTCCTGAAGGAACTTGGCGGCAGTCTTCGCCTTGACCATGATATCGTGGTCCTCGATAAAGGTGGACAGCCTGATTTCCTTGACCTGCGTCTGTTTCTGCTTTTTCTTTGCTTCCTTCTCCCGCTTTTGCATCTCGTACTTGTACTTGCCGTAATCAAGAATCCTGCAGACAGGCGGAGCTGCCTTCGGAGCGATGCAAACAAGATCCAGTTTTTTCTCTTCCGAGAGATTCAAGGCCTCCTGGCGGGACATGATCCCCAGCTGGGTTCCGTCAGTATCGATCACCCTCACTTCTCTGGCTCGGATTTCTTCGTTGATGAAAGCTTCTCTGCTAATGGTTCTGTACCTCCTGTGTAGAACGTCCGCGGAATCACCGCGTGCAACAAAAGCGACTTTCGCTCAGCCTCCGGACTTCTCCGGACTGAATCTTCCCCTTCAGAATAAAAAACAGCGAACACAAAGTGTCCGCAGTGCTTTCAGACAGGCTTTCGCTGAACGAAACCCTTCATCCTGTTGACCCAGGCGCCGGAGCCCCTAAGGTGAGAAGCGGAACACTTCTTCTTTCTACGGCGACTATCCTAACACATTACACACCGCAGTGCAAGCACTTTTTTTCATCCATGGAATCCTGTCCGCAATTGCAGGCTCCCGGAAAATAAGTTACAATTATATATACTCATTTATTTAGTTTTGCCGCGCGAGGCCAGGAGATAACTGAAATGTCGGAACTGAATCCGGATATTTATCTGCCGCTCAATGAAATGCTCTCCATTCTCGAAAGCATCACTGACGGGGTTTTTATTGACAGCGCCGAGGGAATCTGCCTCTGGTGCAACAGCGCATGCGAGGATCTCTATGGAATCACCATTGAAGAGATCCAGGGAAAAACAGTGGACAAGCTGGAACAGGAAGGGATCTTCTCCCCTTCCGTCACCAGACGGGTCCTCGCGGAGGGCCGCGAACTGACGATCATTCACGAGAATAAGGAAGGCGTGCGTCTTCTGACAACAGGCATGCCGGTCTCCGGCACATCCGGCAAAACGGAGTTCATTATCACTACGTCCAGAGATATCAGCCGGATCACGCAAATGCAGAAGGGTCCCGGCGCGATGCCCATTACCGGCCTCCGGGACGTCAAAGCGCTGGACTCCTATGATTTCGGAAGCGACCATATCATCGCCCGGAGCGAACCCATGAAAAACGTCATGGCTCTGGCAAAACGTCTCGCGTCCGTTAACTCCACGGTGCTTATCACCGGGGAATCCGGCGTGGGCAAGGGCCTGATCGCCCGTACCCTCCACGAGGAAGGAACCCGCTGGAAGAACCCCTTTATCACGGTCAACTGCGGCGCGATCCCCGAGACGCTGATCGAATCCGAGCTGTTCGGATATGTCCCCGGATCCTTCACCGGTTCCCGGGCGGGCGGAAAGCGCGGCCTGTTCGAAGCCGCCCAGAAGGGCACTATTTTCCTGGACGAGATCTCCGAGCTTCCGCTGAATCTGCAGGTCAAGCTTCTTCAGGTCATCCAGGAAAGGCAGATCACGCCCGTCGGCGGCGTGGAGCCCATCCCGATCGATGTGCGCATCATCTCAGCCACGAACCGGAATCTGGCCGAACTGGTGCAGAACGGAAAGTTCCGTGAGGACCTCTACTACCGGCTGAATGTCGTTCCCATCGAGGTTCCTCCTTTAAGAGACCGTCCTGATGATATCCTTCCTTTAATACAGATGTATCTGACGAGATGCAACCGGGAGCTGCATGAAGACAAATCCATCAGCGCCGAAGCCACAGCTGTTCTCCTGAAATATCCGTGGCCGGGCAATATCCGGGAGCTTCAGAATATCGTCGAGCGGCTGGTGATCACATCCTCTTCAAGGGTGATCACTGAGGATGACATTTTCATCTTCATTAAGGAGGCGGCAGAACAGAATACCAGCATCAATACCGACACGTCCCTTGCGGCGGCCCTTGAAAAGGCGGAGAAGACGATTCTCCAGCAGGCGCTCTCCGATTACGGCTCTACGCGGGCTATCGCAAAGGCTCTCAGCATCAGCCAGCCCACCGTAGTACGTAAACTCGCGAAGTACGGACTTCACAAGGAAGACATTTCCTGACATTTTCGATTCATTTTTGTATCGCCGATTCATTTTTGTATCAATAGGGTTTTTGCCCGAAAATGTGCATTTTTCGGCGTTCTGTACCTTTTGCCCCAGAGGTCGATTCATAAATGAATCAAAGCGCGTTTTCCATTCACGCCGGACGCGCTTCTTTTTTTGACCCTTTCGGCCGTTCCGATTTTGCCCCGCGTTTGTCCTGATCGCTCAAACCGTTGCAATTACTGAATTCTCGCCCCTGCCTTTGCGGGGAAACATCTTTTTTCATTCTCCCGTTCCCGCGTTCTCCGCTTCTGGCACAGAACTTGCTATATTTATCAGTGGGAAAAGAGGTGATCAAATCCTCTTGACCTGTAAATGCGTATACTAAAGTTGATGTTATTTTTAAGGAGGATTACAGAAAATGGCAGAAACAGCAAAAGAATATGTAGCAGAATTAGTAGCAAAAGCCAGA
>CADBRP010000223.1 GCA_902797095.1 uncultured Eubacteriales bacterium
AAGGATTTCATCGTGTCCTGGAGTGAGGAAAACGCGCAGGAATTCTATGATACCGAGAGGTTCATCTGGGAGCATCCGGAGCTTTCCCTGCAGGAGTTTGAATCCGCGAAGGCCCTGACAGACCTGATGAAGAAACACGGTTTCGAGGTAGAGGAGGGCGTTGCTGGAATGCCCACAGCCTTCATCGCGACCTACGGCGAGGGGAAACCGGTGATCGGCTTCAGCGCTGAGTACGACGCGCTGCCGGGCCTGTCACAGGATCCGGACAAGCTGGAGAAGTGCGCCATCATACAGGGCGCGCCGGGACAGGGCTGCGGCCACAACCTGCTGGGCGTCGGAGGCGCCAAGGCAGCCATCGCGGTCAGATACGCGATGGAGAAATTCGGCCTCAAGGGAACAGTGAAGCTGTTCGGAACTCCCGCTGAGGAGCTTTGCCTGGGCAAGCCCTACATGGGAAGAGAAGGCTGCTTCGACGGCGTGGACGCGTTCCTCGACTGGCATCCCTGGAGCTATACAAAGGCGAACTACGACAGCTGCCAGGCATACTTCAGCAAGAAGTATCACTTCAAAGGCAGGACTTCCCACGGCAATTCCCCGTGGCACGGAAGAAGCGCTCTTGACGCCGGTCAGCTGATGGGACATGGCATCGACGTGCTGAGAGAGCACATCTATCCGGGCAATCCGCCGGACGCGGCCAACACCATCAACTACACATACACAACGACAGGACCGGAGTTCCCGAGTGTCGTGCCGGACTACACAACGGTATGGGTGATCGGAAGATTCGAGACCACAGAGGAGATGCTGGAGGTCCTGGAGAGAGTGGACAAATGCGCGAAGGGCGGAGCCATCATGACAGACACCACAGTTGAGGAGGAAGTCATCACGGTAACGCACCACAAGATCCCGAACAAGGTGCTGGCGGAGAAGGTCTACAAGAACATCGAGGCGATCGGAGTGCCGCAGTTCACAGAGGAAGAGCAGGAGAAGGCGAAGGCGATCCAGAGATATATCGGACAGCCTGAGACGGGACTTCCGACAGAGCTGGATCCGTTCGAAGGAGGCTTCACGGTACTGTGCGACACCTCCGAGTACAGCTGGTGCGCGCCGTACGCGGCGCCGTGGGTCGCCATGGGAATGCAGGGATGCGGCTGGCATCACTGGGGCGTAGCGAGATGCGCGGGCGACACGATGGGACAGAAGAGCCTGGACTGCGCGGCGAAGGCGATCTCGATGACAGCGGCGGATCTGCTGTGCGAGCCTGAAGTTCTGGAAGCGGCGCAGGCCGAGTGGAAGGAGCGCATGGGCGGAAGAGTCTATGAGTGCCTGCTTCCCGCGGATCAGCAGCCGCCTCTCGATCTGAACAAGGACATCATGGAGAAGTACAGAAAGTAGGGGTTATAAGGGGAATCTCAGGGGGATGACCAATACGGAATTATCCCAAATGTCATCGATTTATTTGATGCAGAAGGAAGGAGGAGAAGATGAGTTCGGTAGTTGTTATTTCCATCGTCGTGCTGATCATTCTGGTCATCTTGTTCATTTTGGCCGGAATGTGGTTCAGCCGGATGGCAAAGTCGGCAGATGACTTTCTGCTGGCAGGCCGCGGAGCGCCGTTCTGGCTCCTGGCCACAGCCTACCTTGGCGGATATGTAGGAGGCGCCAGCGTTTCTGGATACGTCGGAAACGGTATGGCGTCCGGTATCTCCCAGATGTGGGCATCATTGTTCGTCGTATCCGGATGCGCGCTGTTCACCATTCTGTTCGCAAGAAGACTGAATTACTTCGGCAGAAAGACCAACGCGGTCACCATCACGGACTTCGTAGTTGAACGTTACGGCAATGTGATGCGTATACCGGCGGCAATCGTATCTCTGACGAGACCGACGATCCTGACCGGAATGCAGTTCCTAGCGATCGCCACATCCATGACCGTCGTATTCAACACAAGCATTACCTTCGGCGTAATCGTTTCATCATTGATCATCCTGCTGTACCTGATCACAGCGGGACAGTATTCAGCGCTGGTTACCCAGTGGTTCCAGTCGATCCTGCAGGCGATCGGCATCATCCTGTTCGCACTGATCGCGTTCAAGATGGTCGCTGGAAATCCCACGGAGGTAACACACACATTCTACGAGATCCTGCCCGGAGATTTCACGAACTTCTTCGCGCTGGATACCTCGGTATTCACAACTTATGCTCTGACACTGGGTCTGTTCTATCTGGCTGACCCGTGGATGTACATGTGGGCATACGTTGGAAAGACCCCGAAGGTCTCCTCCAACGGCATGCTGGCGGTCCTGGGAGGATCCTACTACAACGTTCTGCCGTTCCTGGCAGGCATGGCGATCCTGGCCGGCGCGACCATGGGCAAGCTCACCGTTCCGGAAGGACTTGCGGGCGACAGCCTGTACGCATGGTTCACAGTAAACTTCTCCAACACATTCGTCGGAGTCGTTATCCTGGTAGGTCTTCTGATGACCATCATCTCCTGCGGATCCTCTTTCGCGATGAACGGAGTTACGATCATCACCAAGGACATCTATCAGAGCTGCATCAACAAGAACGCTACCAACAAGCAGGCGGTCCGCGCAAGCCGGATCTCCGTTATCATCATCGTTGTCGTCGGTATCGTTTCCGCTCTTTGGCTGCCGATCCTGGTTCCGCTGTGGGTACTGGCTCAGGCTATCTGCCTGTCCGGCCTGTTCGCGACGACCATGAGCGCGTGGTTCTGGAAGCGGTCGACAACACCGGGCGCCCTGGTCTCCTGTATCGGCGGCGCGGTAGCGGCGACGGCCTGGGCGATGTACGCGTGGGTCAGCACCGGAAGCCCCGGTTCGCTGATGCATGGCCTGCACGCGGTCCACGTCGGCGTATTCGTATCCATTCCGCTTATGATCATCGTCAGCCTTTGCACGAAGCCGGACTATGAGAGAGCGGAGCGGACCAACTGGGTCACCCTCGGAAGAGAGATGCGGGAGTCCCAGGATATTCCGGAAGAAGAGAAGTGCAACGGCCCCGGATTCTTCGGATGGCTCGGCGCGGACACTCCCGGATGGAAGGTCTTCTGGATTTGCGTGGCTGTTATCTTCGGAATGCACTATGTCATGTCCTTCGCGTTCCACGTCGAACCGTTCGGAATCATGATGGTATGGACATCCTTCATCGTCGGCGGTCTGATGATCTTCATCATGGCCATCCTCGGCGGCAAGGATATCATCGGCATGGCGCAGGCCAGCCGACAGCTTGGACAACACAGGGATGATGCGAAATAATTCTTCTTCTCTGTAATAATCTTAAAGGGGCCGCCGCGCATATCATCCCCCCCAGTACGGCGGCTCTTTTGCTTTGGTTTTGTGGCTGCTTCGGCATCAGTGATTCCGCATGCCGGACAAACATTGGATTTTCTGGCGAGCCTGTTCAGATAATCCAAAAGCAGGCCTTTGCCAGCCCTCCAGAAGGCGTGTTTTCGCCTGAAAGTTGGATTATCAGATCATATAAAAAAATAGTCCAAGAAACCTGTCATGAAAATTGGAATAATCATCGGCGGCAATAATAAATTCCAAAACAGGTGCTCCGAAGGTCCTCCGGATTTCACTGAAATTGGATTAATGCGTGCTGCCTGAAAGATAATCCAACAAATCGAAACAGCCGCCGCGGCAGGGATGCGGAAAACTGCTTTCCGCGGCGGCCCGAACCGCCAGCAGATTGCCCCGCCAGCAGCCCCGCAATGAAAAATGGCCGGAACGGGATCACGCGCAGCCGGTTAGTGATGACGAACCGCAGGCTTGCGGGTATAATCAAGGTGATTTTCAGAACTGATAAAAGGAGGTAAGAGAAATGAAGTATAAGTGCAAAGTTTGCGGAGAAATCTTTGAGGTCAAAGACGGCGATGCAGCACAGTGCCCGCGCTGCAAAACAACCGGCGGAGCGCTGGAAATCATTACGGGGGAAGCCGAGAAAGCAAATCCTTATGCGGGAACTCAGACAGAAAAGAATCTTGAGGCGGCCTTTGCGGGAGAATCGCAGGCAAGAAACAAGTATACCTACTTTGCTTCGGTTGCCAAGAAGGAAGGATATGAGCAGATTTCCGCGCTGTTCCTGAAAACAGCTGACAACGAGAAAGAGCACGCCAAGATGTGGTTCAAGGAACTCAACGGAATCGGAGACACCCCTGAGAATCTGAAGGCCGCGGCAGACGGTGAGAATTATGAGTGGACAGATATGTACGAAGGATTCGCAAAGACTGCCGAGGAGGAAGGCTTCGCGGATCTCGCGGAGAAGTTCCGTCTGGTGGCTGCAATCGAAAAGCATCACGAGGAAAGATACAGAGCGCTTCTGAAGAACATCGAAACAAAGGAAGTCTTCGAGAAGAGCGAAGTCAAGGTCTGGGAGTGCAGAAACTGCGGGCATATCGTGGTTGGAACAAAGGCGCCGGACATCTGTCCGACCTGCGCTCATCCCCAGAGCTTCTTCGAGATCCACGCCGAGAATTACTGATCGCCTGAAATTGTCCGGACCGCCGGCGCTTTCAGAGTGCAGATTTTTTCGGGTAGCCGGCGCTTCCGGAGTACGGGTTTTTTCTGATTGTCGGCGCTTCCGGAGTACGGGTTTTTTCTGATTGTCGGCGCTTCCGTATGACCGGCAGATACTTTCGAAACACAGCAGCGGTTCCTGACAGCACAGGGCCGCTGCCTTTGTTTAGGAGAGATTCGGGCAGGCAGTGCAGCTTCCGGGGCCCGGCTCAGGAGTCGTATTTCCGGGGCCTGGCTTAGAAGTCGGATTTCCGCGGCCCGAATCAGTCCCCAGACAGGATTAGTAAAATGTTTGCAAAAACAGGCTGTTTTACTGTAATTGACGGTGCCCGTTTAGTAAAAACAAATGCTGAAGATGGTCGTTTACTAAAGTCAGAGCTTGAAAATGTAATGAACGGCCCCAGGATGTAATGAAAGTGGCTGTGAGGAGAGGAAACGCCCTGCCTTTTTATGAAAACGATAAAAAAGTGAGTGATTCTTACTAAAAATACAGGGTGAATTACAGTAAAACAAGGGTAAATGAACAGGATTTTACTAAAATGAGCGGCGCGGCGAAAACGCCGAAGCCCCCGAAGCCCCCGAAGCCCCCGAAGCCTCCGAAACTCCCCAAGCCCCCGCAGAACCCTCGCCAAAACCGAGGCCGGCATTCCGAGAGGTTTGACACTGCCGGCGGGGAGCCATATAATAGCCGTACAAGACCAGTAAGAAAACGCAGGAGGTAGATGATGTCGCCGCTTATTGTTTTTTATATCGGAACCCCGATCCTGGCCCTGATCGCCGGACTGCTCAGCCGCCTGAACAACAGGACGCTGACAACGGTGTTCAATTTGCTGATGCTGCTTGCCATTCTGGCGGGAGCGGTCTATGTGCTGTTCGGGCACAGGGGCTGGATGCATATACTGAGTTTTATCGCGCTGACGATCATCGGCAATCTCGTCGGGGTCTTTCTCGCGGGGAAAAAGCAGTAGCCGGAAGCGGGAAGCAGGCGCCCGCCGGGAGTGAGCCGGCGAAAGCCGCCGGAATCAAGGAAGAAAACGCCCGCCGGGAGCGAGCCGGCGAAAGCCGGCGGAATCAATGAAGAAGCCCGCCGGGCGCGAGGCGAAGAAAGCAGCCGGGAGTGAGCCGGCGAAAGCCGCCGGAATCAAGCAAGAAAAAAGCCCGCCCGCCGGCCAGCGTTAAGATTCGGCTTGACCGCCGGCGCATACAATGATACACTTCATAAGTCGGACGGTATTCCA
>CADBRP010000224.1 GCA_902797095.1 uncultured Eubacteriales bacterium
GCGCGGCGGATGGTTTCAGCGCCGCGAATCCTGTTCAGCGCGGGATACATGCCTGTCCTTTCCCGCTCCGTACCTGATCAGGTCCATGCTCCCGTCTTCAGGATGGATCAGCAGAACGTCCCACAGTTCCTGGGAAGAAGAGTTCCTGACTCTCCGCGGAGTCTCCGCCCCTCTCGGCTTGTGCTCCGGGAAAGACTCCAGCTTGCTGCATCCGGTCCCTATGATCGGGATCCCTGCCCTGAAGATGATCTGGTCCGCGTGGTTATGGCCATGGATCCATCCCAGCACCGCGCCGCTGCGCTTTCTGCTGAAGCGTTCCAGGATCCGCTTTATTCTGCGCTCTCCGCGGATTTTCAGGCTCCATACATGGATCTTCGCCGCCGGGGGCACATGTGAAAAGAACAGGACCCGGAAGTCTTCCGGCGTTTTATTCAGCTGCCTGGCGATCCATAGTATCTCTCCGGATTCAAATCCGTATCTCAGCTTCTTTTCCGGATCAAAGGAATCCAGAAAAAACATCCTGAGCTTCTGCTCCGGATAATCCTTCAGATACCAGAGTCCGCTTCTCCCCAGATAGAGCTCCGCGGCCCTGCGCCGCGGGAATCTGTCCGGGTTTCCCCTGAAATAGTTCAGGTCGTGATTGCCCACGCATACCAGGAGATTTCCGCAGATTCCTTCAAGGTCGCGCAGCATTTCTCTTACAATGCCTTCCGTCACAGCGCCCGGAAGAAGCCCATCTGTAAAATCGCCCAGATGGATGATTCCGTCCGGGCTTATCTGCTCTGCTGTCATTCCGATGCTGCGCACCGTATCTTCCCAGTTTCCTCCGACAGCATAATGAGAGTCCGTCAGAAGGATGAATTTCAGGTCTCCCGGCCTGCTTTTTTCCTGTACTCTTAAAACCGTTCTCCGCGTTTCCTCCGCCATCCATGCCGGGGGAAGCTCAGGCCCGTCCTTCGTGACGATCTGAAACAGATCCTTAAAGCCGGCGTCTTCCGGAACATCCTCTTCCCTCATCAGAACACGGACGAAGCAGTTTCTTTCCGCGGTCCTCTCTCCGCAGGCCATCTCCCGTTCCGTCTGCTCGGTAAAAGGTATGAGCCAGTTGGATTCCGGATGATACCGATAGCTGAAGACCAGCCTTTCGTCTATCTCCTCCGAGTAATAATAACAGCTGAACATCATGCCCTGCCGCAGAGGCTTCAGCACCGATCCCGCGGGCATCCGCACCGGGAGCTGATTTACGCAGAAGCCTTTCTGCGGTTTAAGAAGTCCTGTCTTCCAGTCAACGCCTGTCTGGCGGCGGGGTTTCTGAAAAAACGCGTAGTCCACCTGTCACCCGCCTCTTCTCAGTAGATCACGACTTTCGTCCCTCTCGGGATCTTCTTGTAGATCCATTTCGCTTCTTTTAAGGTCAGCCTGACGCAGCCGTGGGACGCTGAGATCCCAAGGCGTCCGTCCAGGATCCTGCGCGGTTTTTTCGCTCTTTTATAAATCACGCTGTGGAACAGATAGTTTCCTCTGAACTGGGTGTAGTACCAGCAGCGGCCGTTCCGTCCGGTATTGAAATACTTGCCTTTTGCCTTGACCGTATAGACCCCCTTCGGCGTAGGTGTGGATTTCTTGCCGGTGGTGCATCTGTATTCCTTCTTCAGCTTCCAGGATCCCTTTTTCCCCTTAAAGATCAGGACCTTGTGCTGCTTCCGCGGAACAAGGATCAGATACTTTGTGGAACTCCTGTATTTGTTTGCCTTTTTGAACCAGGCTTTCTGAACCGCCTGTCTGGATGCTGTGTCAGACTGCGAATCCGCGGCGAATACCGGAACCGCGGGCGTAATGCACAAAGCCAGGGCCAGCGCAAGTACGATCGTCCGCACGATCCCTGATCTTACTCTTCTCTTCTTCATTCCCGTCACACTTTCTGTTCTGTTTCCTGATAACTTTTTATGAAGCATTCATGTGGATGTTTCAGTTAAAATCCCTCCGGCAGCACCATGCAGGTCAGCGTGCGTTCCTTCTTTCCCTTCGCAAGCCGGACCTTGAGGGAATCCCCTTTCTTCAGCCTGACCGTCTTTCCGTTTCTGATCCTCAGGTGTTTTCCCGCCTTTGCTCCTGTCCGGGAAATATATACGATTTCCTTTATCTTCCATCCCTTTTTCGCGGTCACCTTAAGCCTGCCGGATATGGCTTTGTTCCGGGCCACCACAGGGTTTTTCCTGAACTTCCAGGCGAGGTTTTTGCCGCCGATCCTGAATTTCTTTACCGGGCATACGTATTTGACGGCGGTCACTTTGATCTTTTTGTCAATATACTTTGAGGTGCCGGCGGCTTTCGCCTTAAAAGATATCGTAGCCTTGCCCGCTTTTTTTACTTCTACAAGGTAGCATCCGGCATTCTTCTTCAGCACCGCGACTCCGGGCTTTGAAGATTTCACGCTCTTCATGCTGATGGTCCATTGCCCTGTGTACGCGATAGCAGTTTCATTTGCCGTTTTGTTCCCCGGAACATATTCCATCTTCAGCACAGTCTGAATCTGATTTGCTTCATCTGCGTATACAGCTGTATCTATACCCGCGGCAACCAGATCTGCCGCTAAAACAGCGAGCGCGATGAGCAGTGAAATGATTCGTTTTCTCTTTTTCATTCTCCTCTCCCCGCTATACTCTGTCCTCTTAACTGATTTCTCTTATTTTATTATTATACCAGAACTGTTCCTGTGAGTGTGTTTTTTTCATGCTCGAATTGTTCGAAATCCGGTCCGCTCTCCCCTTTACAACATCACTGGATGGTTGTAGAATATGTGGTAATTATTGAATGGAGGTCAGTGACATGAAAAGAAAACCGAATGTTGCAGTTGTAGGAGCTACAGGCGTTGTCGGAACGACGTTCCTGAAAGTTCTGGAAGAAAGAGATTTCCCCTATGATAACCTTTATCTGATGGCATCCAGCAGATCCGCCGGAAAGAAGGTCACATTCAGAGGAAAAGAATATACCGTTGAGGAGCTGACCGAGCATTCCTTTGACAAGCCGATCGATATCGCCCTGTTCAGCGCGGGCGGTTCCACAAGCGCGAAATTCGCGCCGATAGCTGCGGCCCACGGCACCATTGTTGTCGATAACAGCAGCCAGTGGCGAATGGATGAGTCGGTTCCCCTCGTCGTGCCTGAGGTCAACCCGCAGGACATCGAATGGAACCACGGGATCATTGCCAATCCCAACTGCTCCACCATTCAGGCTATGGTCGCTCTGAAACCGCTGCAGGACAA
>CADBRP010000225.1 GCA_902797095.1 uncultured Eubacteriales bacterium
AGGAACAGAATTACTGATTGAGTCCTCAGTTATGCAGAACGCGAAGCGAACAAATCCGCTTCGCGTTTTTATTGAAAGAAGACAAAAAGACTCTCCGCTGTGGTGAGGACGGAGAGTCTGCAAGGGGTAATAAAGTGAACGGGAGCATTCACTTCATTGTCATGTCAGAAAGCGGGATATTTCGGGATAGCTGAGCAGAAGATGCCGGTATAGGTCCTAGTTACGCCGAGATGAGCACTCTGTTTATCACAGCAATCTGCTGCTGGATTTGACGGATCCGCTCTTTCTTTGGAATATAGATTCTGATTTTCTCTTTTTTCTTCATTGTGCTCACCCTTTCTTCTGGTTCTACGAGCCTTTGATTACTCTGCGTTATTGCCCTTCAGCCAATCCAAAAACTGCTGGAAGAGGCGGAACATATCCTTTTCGTCCTCAGGAAGAGCGCCGTTCTGTGTCTTCTCGGGACGAGTCATATCTTCACCTTCGGGTTTCTCCGGGGGCTGCTGGGTATTTTGGGGAAGTTCATCTCCCGCCAGTTTCTCAGGTGGCTGCTGATCCTTGTTTATTTCAATACCAGCATCGGCAAGAGCTTTATCAAGGGCTTCCTGCGCAGCAGCAAGAGCTTCAGCGGCTTCGGCGTGGGCAGTGTCACCTTCCGCATTGCGCTCGGCTTCCATCGCTTCCAAATGTGCCTGCATTAGGCTTTCAATATTCGCCTTAGCGTCTTCATCTTCAAGGTTGTTTACCGCTGAGATAATCTTATTCATTGGATCCATTCCGTTGGGCTCCATGGGGCGGTTCTGACCAACGGGAGGAGTCATATCTTCGCCTTCGGGCTTCTCGGGCGGCCGCTGACCATCAGCGGGACGGGTGCGTTCTTCTCCGCCTTCGGGCTTCTCCGATGGCTGCTGACCATCCATCGGCTGGTTCTGATTGAAATCACCCATCTGCTGGCCCTGACCGAAACTGCCCTGAGGAGCGTTGCCCATGTCTTCTTGCGGACCACCATTCATGTTGCCTATCTGTGGACCGCCGTTCATCTGCATGCCGCCCTGAGGAGCGCCGCCTATCTGTTGCGGCATACCACCCTGCGGACCGTCTGCAAATGCCGTGGCAGAGACAGCTGCAACCATTACCAGAATCATCGCCATAGCGGCGATACGGGTTTTTACTGTTTTTTTCATTGTTTTTTCCTCCTGTGTTTGATGATGTCTTTTGCTGACATCTATGAATACGGAGGAAAAGGTGGAAAAAGTGGGGTCGCGGAAAAATTATTTTTCAGGCGGCGGGCCGCCAGGTGCCAAATTGCCGGAAGAATCCTGTTGCGGGAATGGCATCACGCTGTTTTCGCTCTGCGGCATGGCATGCATTCCGCTATCCTTCGCAGGCGCTCCCGTTGGGCCAGAAGGCGCCTGCATACCCGAAGGCGGTTCCAGCGTGCCTTCATGCCCAGGTTCAAAGGGAGCGGCCTGATCATGAGGACTGATTTGTTCGCTGTCCGGTCCTTCCTGCGGCACCTGTTCTGCCTCTGGCGTTTCATGTTCGTTGCGGAATACATTCTGCTCACTTCCCGCCTCAACGGGAGGATTCTGAGAGATTCCCGGATACAGCCCCGTATTCCCGTTCAGGCCGTCTTCTGGCCTCACAGTATTTCCCGGCTTCTCCGGAACAGCAGGGGGACCGCCAGTGAGGCCGTCATGCTCCGGCTGTAATTCGGGTGGCAGGATGCCTGAGGGAATCTGCTCCATCAGATGCTCCTGCAGACGTTCCGAGTGACGCTCGTCTCTTGTGGATGCGGTGATTCGGACCGAGGACGACTCGTTGGTAGACAGTTCCGGAACATCTAGTGTGACTGTGATTGCCTGTTCGACGGGACGGAACCGCAGGCTCTGCGGATCGATTTCCGACAGAATTGCTTCCCCTTCTTCGTTCAGAGCTCTGACGCTCAGCACCCGGTCAAAGCGGTTAATGGTGTATTCGATGGCTGCGTCCGCGTCCAAGCTGACGGTTCCGTAGGGCAGCGCATAAGCGGTTCCGGTTCCGATACTCAGCACCAGTGCCGCAGCAGCGGCAACCGTTCCGATTCTTTTCAGGGAAGGAACTTGGCGGTGCGTCGGCAGTTCATGAAGTTGAATCTTCTGACCGAGCGCATAGTCTGCGTTCGGAATCTTTATGATGGTCCCGTTTTCATTCAGTGCGGCAGCGTATTTTCCTTTGATATCCACAATCACCGCATTCATGTCTCTGCCTCCTTCCGTACAAACTTCAGATAATCCGAAAGTTGCGGATAATCTCCGTTCAGAATCAGAATCGCCATAATGATATATTTTCGATATCGGTCCAGTGTTTTTTTTGAGATGTCGGATCCTTTGGTGACTGCACGGATCGGCAGTTTTCTGCTCTTTTCCAGTTCATACAACAGAGCTGGCTGGGATAGAACATATCGGACTGCTTTCGCGCATTCCTGCTTTGTCTTTTCCTGCTGCGGAGAGCAGTCTGTCAGATCAAAAAAGCGAAAACCGTACTGTTGCAGCATCTCGTTCGCTGCCAGAATTTCATCCTGAAGACTCCGGTCTGCAGCTGCCCGGCTTTGATCTACAACGGCGAGATAAGCCGAGCGGTCCAGCTCGCTCTCATCATCCGCTTCGTCAATCCCTTCCAGCACAAAGGGGGACGTGCTGATTTCTGTCAGATGGGATGACGCGCTGCGATGATAGTCGA
>CADBRP010000226.1 GCA_902797095.1 uncultured Eubacteriales bacterium
CCCCGCTGCGTAAGCAGTTTCTCAATCATGCTGTTTATTTCTTTCATATCAGTCAAATGTTTTTTATTATCAGAAATGTGTTTTGGGGTTGACGACCTCGCCGTTATCATAAACACGGAAATCCAGGTGCGGCCCGGTGGAGAACCCTGTGGATCCAACCTCGGCGATCTTCTCTCCCGCGTCCACTTTTTGCCCGGTGGTGACATCGATGGATGAAAGATGGTTGTACTGGCTGGTCAGCCCGCCGCCGTGATCGATGATCACCGTGTTGCCGAAGCCGTCGCCCCATCCCGCCTCGATCACTTTGCCGGAAGCCGCGGCTATGACTTTTGCTCCCATAGGCGCCGCAATATCCAGCGCCGCGTGGAACTCCCTGCCATGGAACGGGCACTCACGCCATCCGTATTCAGAAGAGATCACCTCGTTTCCGGGTGTGGGCCACTTAAACGCGCCGCCTTCATATTTTGATGTCTTGCTGCTGCTGATCTTTCCTTCTTTTGCCTTTCTGGCAAGTTCCGCCTGAACAGCCGCCATCTGATCCTCCAGGTCATCGATCTGCTGGGATGTTTTCGCGTTGGTGGAGGCGACTGCCTTCTTCTGTTTCAGGACTTCATTCCATTCTGACTCCACAGTTCCGCGCGCCGCCTCCAGATCTGACTGGAGCTGCTCGACCCGCGCTTTCTTCTTTTCTATCCTCTCATATGAGCTCTTCAGGCTTTCCAGGACCTCTTCGTCACTCTGGAAGATCATCTGCACCATATCCAGGTTCGTCAGAAATTCCGAAAAGCTGCCGGATCTCAAAAGCACATCAACAAATCCGACGGAACCGTTTTTATACATATTGCGAAGACGAAGCCCCAGAGCTTCATTCTGCTGCTTTACTTCCTTCTTCGTCTTCTCCAGATCCTTTTTAAGCTGTTCGAGATCCGCTTCCCCTTCCGTGATTTTTCCCTGGAGCTGGTCTATCTCCCCTTCCAGATCCACAAGGCTTTTCATCAGTTCCGCTTCTTTTTTCTGACCTTTGTCCAGCTGGGCCTGCTTTTGCTTGATTTCCTTATTCAGCTGGCCAAGCGTCTTATCCTTCGCCTGCGCCGGACCTGCCGGGCATGCGCACAGAACCGCAAGCGCCAACATCAGGATCAGAAGGATTCTCAGGATTCTTTTCATCCGCTGTCTCCTCCGTTCCTCATGTATTCAGGAATTTCCGCATGGAAATGATGCTGCCGCAGGCGCCGATGCTCACGCCGAGCGCAGCGAAGATCCAGGCAATATTTTTGATCAGGAATTCCTCCGGGACCATAGGCATGCCGAGGGTGGTGATCAGCTGTTCACCCAGAAGCTCCATGAGCTTATGGTAGACCAGCGCGCAGATCCCCACCGAGATTCCCGCGGATATCACGCCGATGATGATTCCCTCAACCAGAAACGGACCGCGTATGAACCAGTTGGTGGCGCCAATATATTTCATGATGCTGATCTCTTCCGCCCGGTTGAATACCGTCAGTTTGATGGTATTGGAAACGACGATAATGGATATGATAATCAGAAAGATCATTATCACTGCCGCCGCGATCTGCATATAATCTGTGATCTTCAGCAGCTTGTCAACAGTGTTCTTGTAAAATTTGACGTCTTCTATTCCCTCGTATCCGGCGCACTTCTCCGCGATCCCTTCCGCGAGATCCAGATCAGAGATCTTCACGATTATAGAATCCGGAAGCGGGTTTTCGCTCAGGCTGTCCAGAAGGTAGCCGTTTTCGCCCCAGCGCTTTCTGAAATCCGCCATAGCTTCATCTTTCGTCCTGTAGACAGCCTCCTCGACTCCTTTCATCGTCTGAAGATCCGCCATAATCTCTTCCGCGCTTTCCTGCGTCATATCGTCTTCCAGATACAGTTCGATGGAATCATAATCAGCCCGGATCGCTTCCGCGGCCATATTCGTATTGATCGCAGCAATGAAAAAAACTCCAAGGATCATCAGCATCGCGGTTATGGCGAAAATTGAAACGATCCCGGTGTTGAAATTTCTTCCGAACTGGACAAACGCCTGCTTCAGTGTATATCCAAAGCTTCTCATTATCTGGTTTCTCCCCTCCGGAACCTTCCGCGGAGGGTCTGACTCAGGTCCGCCTCCACGGTATTAAAAGTCTGTTCTATCCCCTGAAGCGCCTGCCGGTATCCATACAGGCCGAATTCGTCACGCACGATCCTGCCGTTTTCGATCGCGATGACGCGCTTTTCCATTCTGTCGACAATATCCTTGGCGTGGGTGACCATGAGGATCGTGGTTCCTTTCATATTGATCATATTAAGAAGCTGCATGATCTCCCAGGCTGTGTCCGGATCCAGGTTTCCGGTGGGCTCGTCGGCGATCAGGATCCTCGGCCGGTTGACGATTGCCCTGGCGATCGCCACACGCTGCTGCTCTCCGGCGGACAGCTCATCAGGATACTTATAGGCATAATCCGCGATGCCCATCATGCTGAGGACCTGCGGCACATGCCTTTTGATCAGCTTCCTGGGCTGATGGAATATCTCCATGGCAAACGCCACATTCTCATAGACCGTCTTCTTGGGAAGAAGCCTGAAGTCCTGAAAAACGATGCCGATGCTCCGCCTGAGTCTGGGAACCCTGCGGGAGGACATCCTGGTGACATCCTCGCCCCTTACGATGATCTTCCCGCTGTCAGCGTCGATTTCCTTCAGAATCAGCCTCACGAAGGTGGATTTCCCTGATCCGCTCGGCCCTACAAGGAACACAAAATCTCCCTTGTTGATCCTGACGGAGACATTGTCAAGCCCCACATTGGATTTGTAATACTTTGTTACATTGGAAAACTCAATCATAAAAATCCTTATCCGATCAGAGATTCCGCCGCTCTGATGATATCCTCGGCGGTCATTCCGTATTTCTTTCTGAGTTCATCCGGTTTGCCGGATTCGCCGAATGTGTCCTGCTGCCCGACCATGGCGACGGGAACCGGATAATTTTTTACCAGAACAGACGCCACCGCCTCGCCGAGGCCTCCGATCACGGAATGCTCTTCCGCTGTGACTATTTTTCCGGTCTCACGCGCGGCTTTGAGGATGATATCCTGATCTATCGGCTTGATGGTATGGATATCCACCACCCGGGCGCTGACGCCTTTTTCAGCAAGCGCTTCGGCCGCCTGCACCGCGTCGCTGATCATGATTCCTGTCGCGATGATCGTCAGATCGTTTCCTTCCTTAAGTTCCTTGCCCTTTCCCAGAACGATCTCGTCATCCTCTCCGTAGAAAACAGGAACCGCGGATCTGCCAAGCCTTACATAACAGGGCCCGTCCATCTCGACAGCCTGACGGATCAGTTTTTTCGCGGATACCGCGTCGGACGGATTCAGCACTGTCATGCCCGGAATGGTCCTCATCAGCGCGATGTCTTCAAATGTCTGATGGCTCGCGCCGTCCTCGCCTACTGTGATACCCGCGTGGGTAGCGCAGATCTTGACGTTCGCGTGCGTATATCCGATGGAATTTCTTATGATCTCAAACGCTCTTCCGGAAGCGAACATCGCGAAGGTGCTCGCGCAGACGATCTTCCCGGAAAGCGCCATTCCTGCCGCCTGAGCGTACATGTTCTGCTCGGCGATGCCCATGTTGAAGAACCGCTCCGGGAATACCTTCCGGAATTCCGCGGTCTTGGTGGATCCGGACAGATCCGCATCCATCACTACGAGGTTTTCATATTCTGCTCCAAGCTCCTTCAGGACTTCTCCGTAAGCCTGTCTTGTTGCGATCTTATCCGACATTTATCTGCCTCCTCTCAGTTCCTGCAGCGCCTGCTTCGTCTGTTCGTCATCCGGGGCCTTGCCGTGCCAGCCGGCCTGGTCCTCCATGAATGACACGCCTTTTCCCTTGATCGTTTCAGCCACGATGACAGTCGGCCTGCCGCCGCATGCCCGCGCCTGAGCGAACGCGCCGCGTATCTGATCAAAATCATGTCCGTCAACAGATACGGTATTCCATCCGAACGCCGCAAATTTCTCCGCGATCGGGGTGACCGTCATGACATCTTCATTTCTTCCGTCGATCTGCAGTCCGTTGTGGTCGACGATCGCCACAAGATTGTCCAGGCGGTAATGACTCGCGGACATGGCTGCTTCCCATACGATGCCTTCCTGCAGCTCACCGTCTCCGAGGATCACATAAACACGGCCCGGATCACCGTCCAGCCGGTTGGCCTGAGCCATGCCGCAGGCCGCCGAAAAGCCCTGCCCCAGGGAACCCGTTGACATCTCGATTCCGGGAACATATGACATGTTGGGATGTCCCTGAAATCTGGAGCCGATCTTTCTCAGGCTCAGAAGCTCTTCTTTCGGGAAATAGCCGGCGGCTGCCAAAGCCGCGTACTGCGCCGGAGCCGCGTGACCTTTTGAAAGGATCAGTTTGTCCCTTCCCTTCATCTTCGGATCTTCCGGATTAATATTCATCTCTTCAAAGTACAGTACTGCAATGATATCTGCAACGGAAAGAGACCCGCCGGGATGCCCCGAACCGGCTGCGTGCAGTGATTCGATGATTCCGCAGCGTATTTCCGTCGCGGCTGCCTTCAGTTCCTTGTTGTTCATACTCGATTCTCCAGATTCATTTTATCCGCAATAACAATTATATAAACAGGCCTGTATGACCTGTCTTTATCTTTCGATAATGTTCTTAAACGCCTCAGGAAGAGCCTGCGCTATATCCATGGATGTCATGCCGGTCTCTCCAAGGCGCGCCGCAGCCAGATCACCGGCATAGCCGTGCATATAGACGGCGATCCGGACCGCGTCTTCCGTGCTGATCTCCTCCATTCCCGCTCTTCGGCAGTTTCTTCCAAAGGCAGTCAGGGCCGCAATGCAGCCTGTCAGCACATCACCGCTTCCTCCGGTGGCCATTCCGGGGTTTCCGGAACAGTTTACATAAGTATTTATTATGACTTTCTCATCCTTTTTTTCCGGCACCGCCACCAGAGTCTCAGACCCCTTCAGGACTATTATCGCGCCGGTATCGGCAGCAAGGATCTCCGCTGCCTTTTCCCTTCCAAGTGCCTCGATCGAGTCCTCTCCCAGGCTTTCCAGAAGTCTGTCGGCCTCTCCGGGATGCGGCGTCATGATTACGGGATGTTCCCTCTTCGCGATAATATCAGGAAGGATGCTGGTCCTGCGGCCGGCGGGAACCTCCCCGCTGTTCAGCTCGGGCGCCTGTCCGAAGCGGCACAGATTGTTGATTCCGTCAGCGTCGATGATTACCGGTCCCCTGAAGGTTAACAGTATATGCTCAAGTATACGGTACTGCTCCGGGGACTGCCCTGTTCCCGGACCTGCGGCGATGGCGTCATAAATGTTCAGATTGGTCTCCGTAAGGGTATCCGTATCGATGCAGGTCGCTTCAGGCACTGCTGTCTGAAGGATATAAAACAGATACGCGGGGACCGCTGCTGTTACCAGCCCGGCGCCGGAACGAAGAGCGGCGCGCGCGCCGAGCACCGCGGCTCCTGTCATGCCAAGAGAACCAGCGGCGATCAGCACCCTGCCGCAATGCCCCTTGTGCATGTCCCGCGGGCGGGGTTTCAGACGCTCCTTCACAAATGCTTCATCTGTCCGGCCGTTCATGGGTTTATATTCCTTCCTTCCGCTTTATGCCCGCGCTACAGTGAGATTCCCAGCACCAGAGACGCGGTGAACAGGAAAATTACCGAGGATACCATGTCCGTTATGGAGGATATCATCGGCGTCGCCATCAGAGCGGGGTCGACTCCCAGCTTTTTCGCGCCCATCGGAAGCATTCCTCCGAGGAGCTTCGCGAACATGACGACGACGATCATCGCGATGGCGACGGTCATTCCGATCTCGGGAGGCTGCTGGTCTATCAGCGTGATCTTCAGGAAATTGAACACGCTGAGCACGACGCCCAGTATTATACTGATCCGCAGTTCCTTGAAGAACACCTTCAGGACATCCTTCAGGTCGATCTCATCCACGGAAAGTCCGCGGATGATCAGCGTTGCGGCCTGTGTACCGGTGTTTCCTCCGGTTCCCATCAGAAGCGGCAGATATGATACCAGCACGATCACCTGGGAAAGCACCTCTTCAAACTGTGAGATCAGTGTTCCTGTGATCATCAGGGTAACTGTCATGAACAGCAGCCACGGAAGTCTGTTCCTCACATGATGGAACACTCCCGTATCCAGGTATTCCTCGGAGGCCTCGCCGATAACGCCGCCCATACGTTCGATGTCCTCGGTGGTTTCCTCCTCGATGATATCCATGATGTCGTCGAAAGTGATGATGCCTACCAGCCTGTGTTCATTGTCCACCACAGGAAGGGCCAGGAATCCGTATCTGCGGAAGGCCTCCGCGACTTCCTCCTGATCATCATTGACATTCAGATAAACGTAATCGGTCTCCATCAGATCGGCGATATTCATATCGTTGTCTGAGATGACCAGCGCCCGCAGGGATATTACGCCTTCAAGCTTTCTTCCTCCATGCTTTACATAACAGGTATAGATGGTCTCGCTGTCCATTCCTTCCCGTTTGATATACGCCAGCGCCTCTCCAACTGTCATGGTGTCCTGCAGGCTGATGTACTCAGGCGTCATCAGTGAGCCGGCGCTGTTTTCGGGATAGTTGAGGAATTCATTGATCAGACGCCGCTCTTCGCGGGGCGTCTTTTCCAGGATCTTGTCAACGATATTCGCCGGCAGCTCCTCAAGGACGTCGATCTTATCATCGAAGTCCATTTCCTTCATAATGTAGGAGATCTCCCGGTCAGTAATGGCCTGGATGATGTTGACCTGATCATCACCCGGAAGGTATGAAAACACGTCAACAGAGACGTCCTTGGGAAGCATCCGGAAGATGATAACGACCTTCTCCACACCCAGATCCTCAAGTACATCCTCAAGCATTTCGGCGATATCCACCGCGTTATAGCCCAGCAGTATATCACGTGCCTTAAAATAGGCGCTTTCATCAAGAAATGCCGTGATTTTTCCCAGATCCTTATCAAACTGCTGGTTTTTTGTGTCCATATCCATAGTTTCGATCTCAGACATGGAATCACCTCCCTGCTGTATTTATACGGGGAACGCTCAGGCGAGCAGCGCCTCCCCGGCGGCTTCTATCTCCGCGACTCTGCGGTCGGCCGCTTCGCCGCTTTCCGCCGCGGCCATGATATAGAATTTGATTTTCGGTTCCGTTCCGGAAGGACGGATAATGGCTGTGCCGTTTCCTTCAAGCTCATAAAAGAGAATGTTGCTGAGCGGAAGCCCGGTCGGCGTCTTTTCCCCTGTCGCGAGATCTGTGATCTCACCGGATTCAAAATCACGCACACGCAGGATCCTGCCTCCTACCGACGCCGGCGGATTTTCCCTCAGATCCTTCATGATCGCCTTCATCCGGTCCTGTCCGTCCAGTCCTTCGAATACGAAGGAAACGACCTTTTCCCTGCAGTAACCGTAGGTTTCATAAAGCTTCTTCATCGCGTCCGCGAGGGTCATCCCCTGCAGATGGTAATAGCAGGCCATCTCGGCGATGAGCATTGACGCGACGACCGCGTCCTTGTCCCTTGCGTAGGTCCCGGCCAGATACCCGTTGCTCTCTTCAAATCCGAACAGGAAGGTATGCTCTCCCGTTTCCTCATATTCCTTGATCTTTTCTCCGATGTATTTGAACCCGGTCAGCACATTGCAGATATCCACGCCCTGTTTTTCACAGATGCGGTCCGCCATGACCGTGGATACCACGCTCTTTACGGCGATGCTGTTCTCCGCAAGTGTTCCCTGCTCCTTTCTCGCCCGGATCAGGTAATCGAGCAGGAGAACGCCGATCTGGTTTCCTGTCAGCGTTTTGTATTCGCCGCCGTCCCTGACAACGATGCCGCAGCGGTCTCCGTCAGGATCCGTTCCGATGATGACGTCAACATCATTCTGCTCCGCCAGCTTCACCGCGATGTCAAAGCCCTCCCGGTATTCCGGGTTCGGTGATTTCACTGTGGGGAAATCACCATCGATCACCATCTGCTCCTCAACCGTGAGGATATGCTTCATGCCAAGACGCGAAAGGACTTCGGGAACAAGCCTGTATCCTGTTCCATGAAAAGGCGTATAGACGATCTTAAGCTCATCCGCTGCCTTTGCGACATAGGAAGCCCCGACTGACTGGGCCAGAACGTTTTCGAGGTACTTTTCGTCCATTTCGCTTCCCATGAGGACGATGCGGCCCTCTGAAAGAGCCTCTTCATAATCCATGAGAAGGACATCCGAGAAAACGTCCAGCTTCTCCATATACCCTGCGACCTTCGCCGCCTGCTCCGGCGCCATCTGAGCGCCGTCGGACCAGTATGCCTTGTAGCCGTTGTACTCTTTTGTATTATGGCTCGCGGTTATGTTGATGCCAGCGATGGAACCCGTCTCCCGCAGCGCGAATGAAAGCTCCGGCGTGGGTCTCAGCGACTCGAACAGATATGCCCGGACCCCGTTCGCGGCCAGTACGCGCGCGGCTTCCTGCGCAAATTCAGGACTCAGGTTTCTTGAATCGTAAGCGATCGCGACGCTTTCACCGGCAGGATCGCTTCCGCTTTCAGCAAGACCTTTCCCGCTGCGGATCAGGGAAGCCAGTCCCTGTGTGGCAAGACGGACCATATAAATGTTCATTCCATTGGTTCCCATCCGCATGATCCCGCGGAGTCCCGCCGTTCCGAACTGAAGGGACGCCCCGAAGCGTTCACGGATCTCGTTCTCATCCCCTGAGACCGATTTCAGCTCCTCCAGCGCCTCCGCGTCTGAAGACAGTCCTTCCATCCAGTGGTTGTACTCCTGATAATAACTCTTCATCTCAATCTCCTTTTCCTTTTCCTTTTTCTTTGTCTTCACTTTTTGTCATTATTTTAATATTATCTTTTTTTCTATACGATTTCAACCGCTTATCTCCCGAAAAGTTCTTTGAAACCGGCGAATGTTGAAGAATCATATAATTCAACCCATTGACGAAAAATTATCGTAGTGATATAGTTATTCATACAAGGCATTAACTACTTGAATCTATTAGAAAAAAGGAGAAACGTAAATGTCAAACTATGTAGAGAGATGTATTGAGCTTTGTAAAGCAAAGAACCCTGGCGAAGTCGAATTTCACCAGACAGTAGAGGAAGTACTGACTTCTCTGATCCCGGTCATCGAACAGCATCCGGAATATGAAGAAGCAGCTCTGCTCGAGAGACTGACTGAGCCTGAAAGAGGCGTAACATTCAGAGTTGTCTGGGTTGACGATGCCGGTAAGGTTCAGGTCAACA